>CAZSZS010000218.1:0-25009 GCA_964611275.1 uncultured Eubacteriales bacterium | reverse complement strand
GACATACTCGTCGCCCGGCTTCACCGGGTGCCCTCGAAAAGCCTTATCCGAAGGCTAAATCTTCAATGTCGCCTCAGCCATACCTGATTTTCATAAGTTAAAAAATTGTGGCTTGTGAATACTCAAGATTAATTTAAATTCCATTGACCGGAAGGTGCGGCTTTGGTATAAGTTTTATGAATAGGTCAGGTTAAGGGCTATGGAAAAAAAAGAGATACACGTAAGAACCGGAAAAAAGGAATTCGATGAATTTTACCCATTGGTCCGTTCTTTTTTACATAAAGCAAGGATGGAAATGGTGATAGACGGAGATAGAATAACAGGATACCGCACTCCGGACACGCATTCCCTCTGGATCAGAGATTTCAGCGGCATACTCAGGGCTGTCAAATATTTTGAGACAGACCTCAGAAGCGCGGTGCAGCATTTTGCTGAAACTCAGTCAAAAAGCGGCCGTATCTTTGACTATGTCACTGTTTATCCGGAAAAACTCCCGTGTGAGAAGGAAAACTGGACCAAATACGTGCGGGTGCCTGTGGAAGCAGACGTGGAATACCGGTTCATAAAAGCGGTCTTTTTAGCGTGGCAGGCGGACGGAGACGACAGGTGGCTGGAACAGATATATTCTTCCATGGAAAAAGCTCTCTTCTATGTGCTCCGGCATCCATGGCGTTGGGATATGAAACATGACCTTGTGAAAAGAGCGTACACGATAGATACCTGGGATTTTGCCTATACCGCAGGAGCGCATGACTGGCTTCAGTTTCAAATAAACGACCGCACTTTTTGGGGTATCATGCACGGAGATAACAGCGGTTATTATGAGGCTTTTTCCCTAATGGCTTTTATCAGCCGTTATTTGGGAAAAGAAAGACAGGCAGAAAGGTGGGAACAAAGGGCGCGGCAGATCAGGAAAAAGATGAACGAATTGTGCTGGAACGGCAAGTTCTACACTCATTTTGTTAAGCTGACGCCGGTCACAATAAAGGGTGTTGACGAGAACAGACAGCTGAGCCTGAGCAATCCCATGGATATAAACAGAGGAGCTGCGGACCACCAAAAGGCGGTATCCATTCTAAAAGAATATATAAAGCGGCGCCGGCAGACCAATGCTTTTTCAGAATGGTTTTCCATTGATCCACCTTTTCCCGATGGTGTATTTGGTGATGCAAAGCTTAAAGCCGGGGCTTATGTCAACGGCGGGATCATGCCCCTGGTCGGAGGTGAGCTTTCCAGAGCAGCCTTTGAGCATGGATTCGAACGCTATGGGGTGGGTATACTAAAGAGATATTTTGATATGATATCCTCTACAGGAGAAAGCTATCTGTGGTATTTTCCGGATGGTTCCCCTTCGACAAAAGAAGCGAGCACCAGTCCGGAAGCATCGTCTGCGGATGCTTGGGGTTCGAGCGCCATGCTGTATGCTTTTATAGAAGGATTGTGCGGGATAGAGGACAACTCAAAGCTCTTTAATACAGTGCGGCTCTCTCCAAGGTGGGCGTCTGCTGGAGTGGATAAGGCGGAGGTGCGGGTCATTTATGCAGCTTCAGGGAAGTCTGCCGGATACACCTACACACAGGAGAAAGACCGGATCTCAATGGATGTCTTTTGTCCCGGAGGAGAAGTTATTTTCCATGTTCTTCTTCCGGAAAAGAGAAAGATAAGGGCCGTCGAAGAGGACGGGCATGTTCTTGATTACAAAGAAACCCCAGTGGAGAAAAGCCGTTATGCGGATTTTTATTCCAATAAGAAAAAGAAAATTTCCGTTAAAATCTTTCTGACAAGGGAAGGTTTTTAAATAGCAAGACATTCTTATTAATAGTGATTTTTGTTGACCTGCAAATTCATTCTATACTATCATTAGTATCGAATCCATTTGGGAGTGTCCATTATGGCCGGGGAGAAGAAGAGAGAGAACAACAAATCAGACAGCCATGACCCGGGTTTGCCTGATTCTCAAACCGCAACTCTTGAAACGCCTGTATATGAGCTGAGAAGAGGAATAAAGTTCGCAAACAGGTATGAAGTGATCGAAGAATTAGGCAGAGGGGGAATGGGGAAGGTCTTTAGAGTCGAAGATATTAAAATCAAAGAGGAAGTGGCTCTCAAGCTGTTAAAGCCGGAAATATCCATTGACGAGAAAAACATAGAGCGGTTCAGCAATGAAATAAAACTGGCCCGCAGGATTTCACACAGAAATGTCTGCCGGATGTATCATTTCGGAGAAGAAAGAGGGCTCTACTACATAATCATGGAGTATGTGCTTGGAGAGGATCTAAAAAGCACTATGAAAAGAGTGGGCCCTTTAAGTGCGGGAAAGGCGATCTTTATAGCCAAGCAGATCTGTGACGGACTTTCAGAAGCCCACGGCATAGGCATCGTACACCGGGATTTAAAACCACAGAATATCATGATCGACAAAGAAGGGAACGTGCGGATCATGGATTTCGGAGTCGCGCGGTTTGTCAGAAGCAAGGGCATCACCGATGTGGGCACTGTCATAGGGACTCCTGAATACATGTCTCCGGAACAGGCTTCGGCCAAGGATGTGGACAATCGGTCAGATATTTATTCCCTGGGGGTCATTCTTTATGAAATGGTCACAGGTACCACTCCTTTTTCGGGGGAAACAGCTCTCAGTATTGCGATCAAGCATAAAACCGAACAACCCAAAGAACCAAAGGAGCTTAATGACCAGATGCCTGAAGACCTGAACACCTTGATCCTCAAATGTCTGGAAAAAGATAAGCAGAAGAGATACCAGAGTGTGCGCGAACTTCTTGATGAATTAAAGAATATAGAAAAGGGTATTCCCACCACCGAGAGAGTGATGCCGAAAAGCAGGCCGTTCACTTCAAAAGAGATCACTGTAAAGTTCAACATAAAAAAAGCCCTGGCCGTGATTTCCATTGCTGTAATAGCCTGTCTGCTCGGTCTGGCTGTCTGGAAGATCAGCACTTCCAAAAGAGCCGGCACAGAAGTTTCTCCGGATACGGCATTATCGGAAAATACCCCTTCAGAGAAAACGGATTTTTTTGCATCCGGAATGAAGTTTTTCAATGAGAAGGAATTTGAACAGGCTGCTGTCCAATTCAGAAAAGTCCTGGATGAAGAGCCTAATGACCTGGAGGCGCGGTTAAAAATCGCTGAAATTTTAGATATTCAAGGAAAAACAGATGAGGCTGTTTCTGAATACAACAAAGTCATAGAAATAAACCCTCTGAACCCCAGGCCTTATGAGAGCCTTGCGGTCTTGTTCGAACAGAAAAATGATTTTGAAGCAGCGTGTTCCTTTTATGAAAAATATCTCGAGAGTGCCCCTAAGGATGAGAAGTACAGCCGTATTCAGGAACGTCTGGAAGACTTAGAAGCAAGGATCAGAGCCGACCAGCCTGAAGAGAAGACGAAAGAAGCGGCTGTGCCTGAGCAAAGAAAAGCAAGGGAAGTACCTGAAAAAGAAAAAGAGCTTCCGGGAACCGTTTCGAAGAAGCCCGTGGAAAAGGAACCAGAAGAGAAGACCCAGGAAAAAGTGATTGAGAAGCCTGATTCCCAGCCTAAAGAAGAGGTCGAGAAGCATGTGATAAAGAGCGAACTTGAGTTAAAAGAGGAAGCAGATAAGGTACGGAAAGCCCAGATCGAAGATAAGGTCAGCAGCGGTATCAGGGAATTTGAAAAAGAAAATTATGAAAAGAGTCTTGCGGTTATGACAGAAGTTTTGGAAAGCGATCCCGAAAATCCGAGGGCAAAGGAGTATGCCCTCTTATCTGAACAAAGAATAGAAGAAAGCCATATCAGGGCCATGGTCAATGAATACAGTGATTCTTTACAGAAAAATAAACTGATATCGTTTTACAAGAGAAACTGCACGCCTGAATTTTTTCCTGAGGTGAGAAAGGATGCTGAGTGGATGCTCAAGACTTATGATGAATTGCGGTGTCTTGTCTCGGAAATATCCATTCAATTTGAAGATGAGATCAAAGCTGAAGTCGGTATTTCCCTGGTCATCACAGGGACTTCCAAGTGGGACGGGAGCAAACAGGCGCTTTTTGAAGGGATTTACAAATGGAATGTGATAAAGCAGGACAAAGGCTGGAAAATCACTGGAGTGAGCTCTCATCCTTCTAACAGGTCGCTTGAAGATGGATATAGGAGGCCCCATGAAAGGTAATCCATATATAAAGATCGCAGGGATCCTTTTTTTAATGGTCAGTGTGCTCTTTCCGAATTTTTCACAAGCACAGGTCCAGAAAGTGCGGGTCATTGTAAAAAATTCCACTATAAGAGTTGAGCCTAATATGCAGAGCAAGGTCATAGGTTCTCCTCCTTTAAAGGCTGTTTTCGAGGTCGTTGAAAAGGGTGATGTCTGGTATAAGATAAAACTCAATGAAGAACAATACGGATACGCGGAAGGATATTTGAATAAGATGTTCATTGAGGAAGTAAAGGAAGAAAAGGAACCTTCAACAGGGGAGGAGGAAGAAGAGAAAGCAGCCGCTGCTGAGGAGAAAGAGAAAAAGACGAAAGAGACGGAAGTGAAAATCGACGAAGAGGCACTATCACCTGAGGTCCCTCTGTCCGGACAGGAAGCCGTGGGAGAGGAGATCAGAACACTGGTCAAAGAATATACAATGGCACTGCAGAGCAACAATCTTGCTCTGTTTTATGAACAGAACTGCATTTCGGAATTTTTTCCTCAAGTCCGGGAAGATGCGGATTGGATTACCCGGACCTATGACCGCGTCAACTCTTGTGTGTCCGATGTTTTCATTACGTTTGATAAAGGGAGAGGCGCGGAGGTCAGCATTTCTCTGATCATCACAGGATTGCCGAGAGTAGGGGGAAGCAGGAAATTATTGTTCGAAGGCACTTATAAATGGAGTATGGAAAAACAGGACAGCGGATGGAAAATAGCAGGAGTGGCTTCCCAGCCTTATAAATGAGATATGAAATTCGGGAATTTCATTAAGTCCAAATAACCTTGACTCGTTCGTCATCCAGGTAAAAAAGTCTTATGAGAAATTTGAAAATAGGAATAGATAATTACGGTCTTCATCCTCTTGGGTTGACCCCTTTGGAGACTTTGCAATGGGCTGAAAAGAATCATGCTCAGGGTGTCCAATTTTCCGGATTAACTTCAGATAAAGTCACTGAAAGAGATGATTTCTATTTAAGGAAACTTGCGGATTATGCTTCGGAAAACAATCTGTATATTGAGTGGGGAGGAGCCCAGCACATCCCCTTTGATATGGAGTCGTGGGAAAGAAAGGATATTTATTCCAACAATAAGAAAGCGGTTCAGGAAGCTTCTGTACTGGGAACGCATGTCATCAGGTCATGTTCCGGAGGGCTGATGCGTTGGAATCCAAAAAATCCTGATACAGAGTCTCTTCTTTATTCAACGGCAGAAGCCTTGAAAAAACAGAGAAGTTTGTTGGAGGATTTTGAAGTCACACTGGCCGTGGAAACCCACTTTGAGTTCACTACATTTGAGCTTCTCCGGTTGTTTGAGATATGTGATGCAAAACCCGGAGGGTATTTAGGGATTTGTCTGGACACTATGAATCTGCTCACCATGCTTGAAGAACCGGTGCAGGCAGCGGAACGGATTCTTCCATGGGTGGCTGCTACTCATATAAAGGACGGAGGCATCACTCTGAGTCAGGAGGGTCTGGTATCATTCCCCTGTGAAATAGGCAAGGGGATCGTTGATTTGAAACAAATCATCTCTCTTTTGTCCTCGCTTTCCCACTCGGTTCATCTTTCCATTGAGGACCACGGGGGAAGCTTTATCCTGCCTGTTTTTGATAAGGCGTTCATGAAAGGTTTTCCGGATCTCACTCTCAACGAGTTTGTAGAGCTGATGAGGCTGGTGGAAAGAACAGAGCACCGCATGGACAACAAGGAGCTCGGTATCATAGAAAGAGAGAAATGGCCTGAGTTGTGTGAACAGAGAATGATCAATGATGTGAAGGCTCTTATGGAGATCAGAGACGGCTTTAAGGAATCGAGACGAGGGCCTGGGTAAAGTCAGAGATAATATCTTCAGGATTTTCTATTCCTATGGAGACTCTTACCAGGGAGTCAGATATCCCGGATGATTTTTTTTCTTCAGAGGTCAGGCCTCTGTGTGAAGTCTGTACCGGCCTTGTAATGAGAGTCTCGACCCCTCCCAGGCTTGGAGCTATGAAAGCCAAATTTATTCTGCTCATGAAGTGCCGGGCAGCCTGAAGCCCTCCCTTCAATTCAAAGCTCATCATTCCTCCAAATCCGTCAAACATCTCTTTTGCCGATCTGTGTTGTGGATGGCTTTTAAGACCCGGGTAGTTCACTTTTTCCACTTTATTGTGAGTTTCTAAAAATGCGGCGATTTTCAGGGCGCTTGAGTTTTGATAGTGAACTCTTAATGACAGAGTCTTGATTCCTCTGTAGAGAAGAAAGCATACATGAGGATCCATTGATCCTCCCAGGTGTTTTAAAGTTTGTTTGATTTTTTCTATGTGCTTGGCTCTGCCTATGACCGCCCCTCCCACGATGTCAGAGTGTCCGTTCAGATACTTTGTGCAGCTGTGAAGAGAGATGTCAAATCCATGTTCAGGAGGCCGGTAGTTAATGGGAGAAGCAAATGTGTTGTCAATTATAGAAACAAGGTTGTTATCCCTGGCAAATCTAACGACGGACTTTAGATCCGGGACTTGAAGAAGGGGATTGGTCATGGTTTCCACATAAATGGCTCGTGTCTCGGGTTTTAGTCTCGATTCCCAGGATTCGGTTTTGTTTCCGTCAATAAGGTCATGATGTATATTCAGTCTGTCCAAAACATTTTTGATAAAGCCTTTGGTTCCCCCGTACAAACAGTCCAGAGCTAAGAAGTGATCTCCCGGCGAGAGAACGGTCAGGAATGTGGCTGCTATAGCAGCCATCCCGCTCGCTGCGACCAATGCTGATTCTGCATTTTCAAGGGATGAAAGCTTTTTGTGCAAGGCCTCATGATTGGGAGTGTTGCTCAGCCTTATATATTTGAGTTTGCCTTGCCCCTTGTATTCATATGTTGAGCTCTGGAAAATTGGCAGGTTCACAGCGCCTTTTATAGGGGGTTTTGGGTCTCCTGCATGGATGATTTTTGTTTCGATGTGTTTGAATGTTTCAGTCATGTTCTTATCTCCTTGTGAATGAATATTATCCTTAACTATCCATAAAAGAATGGCAATGCTTTCATTATTGATATTATTTCGGGGATATACAACATATTTTAAGAAAAAGGAGCTGAACATTTTTTTGTAAAGCCTTTTCAACGGAAATCATATCTGCTAGATTGTATGGAAAGGATGAATCGAAGGTGCTGCAGATAAAAGACCTTTATTATTCGGTTGGACATTTAGAGCTTTTAAATGGGGTGGACTGGTCTATTCCAGAGGGGAAAAGGAGCGCGCTTATCGGGCCTAACGGAGCCGGAAAAACGACGTTGTTCCGTATAATCTTCGGAGAGCTCCACCCTGATAAGGGGCGAATTTTAAAACCAAAAAAATACAAAATCGGCTATCTGCCTCAAGAAGAAATCAATATAAAGGGAGGTGTCCTTCTGGATTCGGTAATGAAGGCATGCACAGAGATATATTCCCTGGAGAAGAAGATTGAGGATCTGCACAGTGCCCTGGATTCCGATCCCGAAAAAAACCGCAGATGGCTGCAGCAGTTAGGAGAATATGAGCGGCGTTATGAGTCGTTGGGGGGATACGGTCTTGAGACCCGGGCTCAAGCCGTACTTTCCGGCCTCGGATTCAAGAAAGAGGACCTAAAAAGAGATATCGATGAGTTCAGCGGAGGCTGGCGCATGAGAGTTCATCTTGCCCGCATGCTTCTTCAACAACCTGACCTGCTTCTGCTTGACGAACCCACGAACCATTTGGATCTTCCTTCTCTGGAGTGGCTGGAACAGTATTTGTTTGATTTTCCGGGAACCATGGTCATTGTCTCTCATGATCGATTTTTTATTGACCGCCTGGCTCAGAGTATCTGGGAGTTGGACCGCGGCCGACTTGAGCATTTTCCAGGAAATTACAGTTATTATGAGGAAGAAAAAGAAAAAAGGGATCGCTTATTGAGAAAGAAATGGGAGGCCCAAATAGCAGAAATAAAACGACAGGAAGAGTTCATCCGGAGATATCGATACGAGAAAAAAAGGGCCGCTCAGGTCCAGAGCCGGATCAAAACCTTAGAAAAGATGGAGCGGCTTGAAAGACCTTCCATGCAAAAAAAATTGTGTTTTAACTTGGAAGTAGGGGTAAAGAGCTATAAAGATGTTTTAAAGATCAAAGACCTTTACTTCAAATATGATAAAGAATGGGTGCTTGAGGGCATAAATTTACACCTGTGCCGGGGAGAAAAAATCGCCCTGGTCGGAGAGAACGGGGTTGGAAAAACCACATTGACCCGCTTGATCGCAGAGAAGTTAAAGCATCAAAAAGGAACCATTGAATTAGGAAACAGAACGAAGATAGGCTACTACGCCCAGCAGCAGGCTTTTGATTTGAATCTTGACTCAACTGTTTTTGATGAGGTGGCGCGCTCGGTCTCAACAAACAACATGCCTCAAATCAGGGAAGCCCTGGGGATTTTCCAGTTCAGCGGAGATGATGTGCACAAGAAAATCAATGTCCTCTCAGGAGGAGAAAAAGCAAGAGTATCCCTTGTGAAAATACTTCTTTCTGAAGTGAATTTTTTGATCATGGATGAACCGACCAATCATCTGGATTTGACGTCACTGGAGGCTCTGGAGGAAGCATTAAAAGTATACGGCGGAAGCTTGATGGTTATTTCTCATGACCGGTTCTTTCTGGATAAGATTGTGAGCCGTGTCGTGGAGCTCAAAGATAAAAGACTTAGTGAATACGCGGGAAATTACTCGTATTATTTAGAGAAAAGGGCCATTGACAGAGGACCGGATGTAGACGGCGGCCCGGAGGAAAGAAAAGAAGAAGAAAACGGGAAGAAGAGGAAAACAAAGCAGCAGAAAAGGATTGAAGCTGAAAAAAGGCAGAGAATAAGCAAAGAAAGGAATAAACTGGAAAAGGAAATCTCGGATATAGAGGGAAGAATCGAATGTCTGGAGATCCGAAAGAAAGAAATAGAAGAAATATTTTGTCTTGAAGGCACTCACCGGGACGTCAAAACCATTGTTTCTCTCCAGAAAGAACTGGGTGAAATCGAGAAGGAGTTAAGGCATCTCTACGTCTCCTGGGAAAGAGGAAGAAAAAGTCTGGATGAACTGTTGCAAATGAACAGGAAGGGATCGAATAAGAGAGAGGAAGAGCCGTTCGATTAGAGATCGGCTGGTATGGCTGATAATTGACTTGGATATGCAGCGATGATAGGATTTACGTACTGCCTGTTGAAGCTGGAATATACTGCCGGGAGGTAACACATGGAAAGATATGGTAAGTTCGTTTTTATTCTTTTTATTTGTTTATCCCTTCTCTGCATGTGTTCTGGGGAGAACGGGAATACGAATGAGAGTTACAAGGAAACAGCAGTTCAAAAATTTTTTCATCCTGAAATCGATTTCAAGGGGAAGATAATCTTCCAGTCAGACTTTGACGGAGATAATGAGATCTATATGATTTCCATGAAAGGAATAAAAAAATTGACTGATAATGCCTGGCAGGATGAATACCCTGTGTGGTCCCCTGATGGAAAAAAAATCGCCTTTTCAGCCAATCCGAACGGAAATTATGATATTTTCACAATGAATGCGGATGGTTCGGATATCCAGCAAATAACGACATCCTTAAGGAAAGAGATCACACCGGCCTGGTTTCCTGACAATGAGACCATAGCCTATACAAAGAACATGGGGGGGGCTTTCAGAAACAAGGATTTTCTTTTTAAAATAGATATACATTCGAAAAGAACGCAAAGGATCATTCAGGATTACAGCAGAAAGCATATCGTCCCCTGGGTCTCTCCTGATGCCTCTCTCCTCACGTTTACCGGAAAAAGAACTATGGGTTGGGACGTCGCCCTCTATGATCTAGAGACCAAGCAGGCCACCTTTCTCGAGGAAAGCGGGAAAAGCTGTCGGGGCCGCTTCTCACCGGACGGAAAGAAGATCGCTTATGTGTGTTCTCTGGCTGACGGGAAAGGTGATGTGTGGCTCATGGATCCGGACGGAAGCCAAAAGACCAGATTAACGAAAAGGGATGACACGTATGATTATTTTCCTTCCTGGTCTCCTGACGGCAAATTCATTGTGTTTAACTCTTCCTTAAAGCACGACCATATCGGAAAACTGTGTATCATTAGAGTCAAAACCGGAGAAGTGTTTTTTCTTTTTGACTCGCCCGGGAATGATGTGTATCCTGCCTGGAATTGATTTTAGAAAATACATGGATGTCCTTGAAAGCAAAACAAATAGATGATCACCGCCATTTTTTTATGAATAAGTCAGGTTGAATAAATTATCATAGATTGATATAAAGAAAACATGAAAACAAAGCGCGTCCTTATTCCTTTGATTTGTTGTGTCTGTCTGTTTGGGAGCCTTCTCAATGGTGAAGACGGAGATCCCGTCATAAAGGGTCAAATGGCTTCCCCGATCATGAACGAACGGGGAGAGCTTCAGTTTTTTTACAGGGAAGCCGCAGGCAGAGTCAGCTTTGCTACCAGAGACATGGTATCGGGATACAGGGAAGTACAAGATCTCCTTCAGTGCGATGGGATTTGTTCTCCGGTAGTGAAGAAAGATAGAACCAACCGGATCCACATGCTCTGGGTCGTAAGCGGAAGTGAACATTCAGATGTGTTCTCAGGAACTCTGGAAGATTCCACATTATCGGAGCACGATCTTTTATTCAGAAAAAAGGGATATATCGATTCCCCTGATTTTTGTTTTGACCGGGCTGGTGGTTTATGGGCTCTTTGGGTCCTTCATTCAGAATCTCAAAATGTACTGATCGTCAAAAATAAGGGAAATGACCGGTACTGGGTCATGAATCCTAATGATTATTCCGAAGTCATGAGTCCTGAAATACTCGTGGATGCGTGGAACAGAATATGGGTGTTCTGGACACAGGTCCAAACGGGGAGAGAAGAGATCTTTTGCCGGTCTTTTGATGGTTTCTTCTGGTCTGAACCGTCCAGGGTGAACCGGAGTAATGAATATCCCCATATCCTCGTTGATGCGGCAGCAGGACCCGACGGACTGCCGTGGCTGGTATGGTCTGCTTATGATGGAAGAGATTATGAGGTCTTCTCGTCTCACTGGACCTCTATGGGCTGGAGCGAGGAGGAATCATTGACAGATAACCTGTGTACAGATGCCTATCCGCACATAAGCATGGTCTGGGACCACATCTTCGTTATCTGGAGCCGGTCTTCAGGGGAAGAAAACGGAATTTTCTGCACATACAGGGATCAAAACAAATGGACGGAAGAGATCGGCCTGGTCACAGGAAAGGACAGATTTATCCATTCTCCCCAGGTCGTCACAGAACAGGGAAGGATCGGATTGGTCTGGGAGTCGGATGAAACCTTGTACTCTCAAATACTTTATTTTGATGACTTAAGAGAAAAAGGAAAAGAGGTTCAAGAGAGAACAGAGAGGAGGATCACATTCGATCCGGCCCGGCAGGATAATACATACATAGGATTCGGGGACAGCATCACGTACGGATATATCGACTCCTCTCCGGCCCCTGATAAAGGGTATGTGCCCAGACTGGAGTCGCTGTTGGAATCAGCCTACGGAGATTCGGAGGTTGTGAACGAAGGAAAGCCTGGAGAGAAAACCCTTGGGGGATTGGACAGGATCAGTGATGCTTTATCCGGAAGCAAAGGAAGATACCTTTTATTGATGGAGGGAACGAACGACGTTGTGACGAACAGCATTACTATGAATACCTCTGCTTTCAACCTGGAAGAGATGACAAAAACCTGCCTGGAACTCGGAGTGATGCCCCTCCTCTCCACCATTCTTCCAAGGAATGATCTGTGGTGGTACTTTCCTTTTTATAAACAGAGAGTGTATACCTTGAATGACAGCATAAGAGAGATCCCGGGACGGCTGCATATTCCTTTTATCGATATGTTCGATGAGTTTTGGTACTATGAGGATGGGGAAGAAACTTGGAGGGATCTTCTAAGCAGCGACAGGCTCCATCCAAATGAGAAGGGATATCAATTTATGGCCGAGATGTGGTTTGACGAGATCGAGGTCTTTCCCTTTCCTCCGACCATAACAGAGGGGAAAAGGACATATGACGAGATCCTTTTTGATTCTGAGCCGGTTAATCTGATTGTCTGGCGGGAAAATGCGAAACTGTCTCAAGAACATGTTTTTAAAGGGTATAAAGTGTATAGAAAGACCTATTCTGAACCTGTCAGCGCATTTCATGAGGTTGCCTTTCTTCCCATCAACATGGTTATTGATCATTTGAGGTATTTTGATAAAAATATAGATCCCGGAGAGAGCTACCATTATGTTGTTTCTCTGGTGAGAAATGATGAGGTCGAAGGGCCTTGTTCTAATATGGTGGGTGTGGGTTCCGTAAAATGAAAAGAGATGTTTTTTTGCTTTTTATGGCCGTGCTGATTGTTTGTTTTATCCTTATTCCCGGAAACGAAGCATGGGCTCAAAAAACGGAGAGTGAAACCCGGGAAGATGAACCTATTTCTCTTGATACCAACACCATGGTCGGTTTAACCATCGGGAACTATAGAGTGGCTTCAGACAGATACAAACAAATATTCGGCCCTTCCAGAGCTATAATCGGAATGGAAGCATCCCATGTTTTTTCATTGGGTGATCGCTCTTTATTAGGCTTATCTCTTGAAGTAAGAGGGTTTTCAAAGTCCGGTCAGTCTACTGAGACTGGAATACTTACCAATTTTTCAATGACTCCCATTACGCTGACAGGGAAGTATATGCTGGAAAAAGGTGATTTTCATCCGTACTTGGGTACAGGGCTTGACTATATCCTGTATAAAGAAACAAGCTCTATGGGGGATTCTTCTGGAGGAAGAACAGGATTTCACGTGGAAGCCGGAGTCTATTATCAGCCTCCGCTGTTTGATTTCATTAAAATAAGAGCGGTTCTCCGTTATTCCAGAGCCGTGGCCGAGGTTAATGACATCAAAGTGAATCTAGGGGGGCTGGAATTCGGGATAGGCATTCTGTACGGCTTTAGGGTCTAAATTCAGTCTTTGATGACATCATCGACCTCATTTTTGTGTTTCCACACCCATTTGTAATAGTCTTTTCTTTTCAAAAGAGAGGCGGCTTTCTCATCTATGATGATTCTGGCTTGCTTGTGGAACTGAAGTATGGAGGCGGGACAGGAAGCTGAAATCGGGCCTTCCACAGCTCCGGCCACAGCCTCTGCCTTTTGTTTTCCGGATGCAGCCAGGATGATTTCTTTAGAATCCATTATCGTGCCGATTCCCATGGTCAGGACAAACCGGGGCCCTTTTTTAAGCCCGAAATTATCCTTTATTGTGGTTTTGGTCAGTGTTTTGACCCTAGTTCTGGCCTGAAGGGATGACGAGGGTTCGTTGAATCCGATATGTCCCTCTCTCCCGATACCGAGGATCTGAAGATCGATCCCTCCTGCCTTTTTGATATCTTCTTCGAATATGTGACAGGCTGTATCAATGTTTGTGGGCTTGGAGGGTAGAATGAATATATTTTCCGGAGGGATGTTCACCTGCGAGAAAAAGTTTTTGTTCATATAGGAATGGAATGTTACGGGATCGCCGCTGTCGAATCCGATGTATTCATCAAGATTGAATGTTTTGACTTTCCGGAAGTCAACCTTTTCTTTCTTATAGGCCTGGACTAATATTTGGTAGATGCCGAGCATGGTTTTTCCCGTAGCAAGCCCCAAAACAAGATCGGGTTTTTTGCGCACAGCAGAAATGATCCTGTTGGAGATTTCCCGGCTCACTTTTTCATATGAAGGGAGGATGATGATTTCCACTTATAGGCCCTCCTTTATTTGAGGATAGGAATTTCTTTTTCCTGTTGATTGTGATATTCCCTCCTTTTCATCAAATTTTCGCCCTCAAAGCAACCTCACCATTAATAATACACACAAAAAAAGGATATTATACAACCGGTTTAAAAAAGCTCAATCAACAAAACAATCAGAAGGAAAATTTAAATCCAACGGCGAGTTTCAGAAAAGTGGGATTGAACTCAAACGGAGTGATCAAGTCATCCATATGATCATTTATCCAATCAACATAAGAACTTGAAAAAGTAATCGCCCCGGAATGGTAACCGTAGATTTCGTGTTCTCCGCCTGCGTCTGCCGTCCAGAGCAACTCATACTTCTTGAAAATGAAATATCTTGCCTCAACTGTAAATGCAATATTCGGTGTGAAGCTGATATCTGCCCCGACTCCAACATTGAATCCGATCTCGCTTAAATCCTCTTCAACTTCTTCCAGCATGCCAATATAATCAAACCATGTATTATAACTAAATCCAAATCCAGACACAGAGTCCATCTCCAGACTCCCACTGTAATAGGATCCTCCTGCTGCAAACCAGGGATTGAACACTCCACCTTGATATTTGTAAAGGACATTCAGGCTCAGCACCATCAATTTTGCCATCCCTGTGATATCCCAATCAGTGGTATAACCGAAACCCCCTATAGATAAGTCAATTCCAGTTCCTAAATAAGAGCTTAGCCCTGTAATATCTGAGTTGGAATGATAATCCAGAGCGAACTGAACGCCGATGCCCATCCTGGTGATCAAGCTGATATTCCCACCAAAACACAATGGGCGGCTCAGTTCAGGAACGATCATTCCGGATTCAGCTACATCCCAAAACCAATCGCTGTCCCAGGGGCCTTCATAATAGGTGCTTTCCTCGATACTGTTCACAACCGTTGGGCCAAAATTAAGACCCACTTCAATTGTAAACGGCGTGCTCGGTTTTTGAATCTGAGCAGAGAGGGAAGCTGTAAAGCAAAAAACCAAAAGGACAATCCCTAACAGCTTAGAGGATAGGAATTTCTTTTTTTGTTGATTGTGATTTTTCCTCGGTTTCACCAAATTTCCATCCTCAAAGCGACATCATCATTAATAATACACATAAAAAACACGTCCGGTCAACAAGTAACCCACAAACAGGAGAGAACACCAGAAAATGAGGATTAGTGAGGCATAGAAAGAACAGAGATTTCCCATGTCCCTGAACGAAAGGATTAGAGATGTCACATTTATCCTGATAGTTCCTTATCTGCTGTAGAGGGCTGAGCTTGAGGAGCCGGGTGGACTTATAAGCCAGATTAAGATGTTTGATGATTTTTTCTGTGACTTTATGATCTTCAATAAAGGAAACAATGCGCATAGTTCCCCCATGTTCTTTCACGGATGCGCACAGATCCTTTATGTTTTGAGACAGGGATTCCGGTTTTCTTGGGAATCCATTGGATAATAGGCCGTAGATGCAGAGGACTTTCGCGCCCATTTTTTCGAGGAGATTTTTTACATATGGAGAAGCGGCCCCTCCGCAGGAGTTCACTATGACCTTGAGCTTTATAGAATTCGGAATAGAAAATGCTGCCCGGAAATTGATCGAAGAGTTCAACAGATCAGAGAAAGAATCCCAGGAGGAAAGGATCACAGAGATCAAAGAAGTTCTCCAGCTTAACGAAGATAAATGATTTTTGAAACTAAGCCAACAGTAGAACTATTTCTTTAATCTAGACAAAAATTAAATATTTTATTAATCCTAATAATTGTACTAAAATATAAATCATCCTCTAATCGGTAATAACGACATATCTGTTTATGTCAGTTCAACAATAGCAAGTAAGGAGTGATACATGATTTTTGGAGACTTTTTAATTGCCCTTATAATTTCCCTGTTTTTTACTATAGTATTAGTGGCATCCAGACAGAAGCACAGATCATGGAAAAAAATTATAACAATTTTTTTTATTCTCCTGTTTGCTTCATGGGCCGGGGGAGTCTGGATAACTCCAGTAGGACCGGCTTTTTTAGGAATTTATTGGCTGTCATTTTTCATAGTCGCTTTGATATTGTCCCTCGTCTTAGAAACAGTATCCGCTCTACATGCCTCTCCTTCTGATGTTGCCGAAAAAGATACCATAAAAGAAGAGGAATCGATCGAAGTGCTTATAAGCATTTCCTTTTTGCTGCTCTTAATCATTTTTATAGGTGTATTAATAATCGGATATATTAATCGCACTTAGTTCCTTCAAATATTTATGCAGCGGAAAACTATATCCTTTTCAGGTTATATAAATTTTTGCTTTGCACTTTTTTTCATAGAAAGAAGTGCTCTGTGGTGATCAAATATTTTAAAGGCGTGAATTTTTACGAAATCACTTATAAAAAACCAGATAATCGCGTATCCCCAAACCAGTAGCGCCCATTTTAAAGGAAGAGGAGCCATGAACAATCCGAAAACAGCTATCAGAGTAGCTAGCGTTTGAGTCCCCAGGACTGCAACCAAGAGGATAGCAGACGGCCGGAAGGACCAGAAAGGACCTTTGTTCCTAGTGACAAATATGGTTAAGTGGCCTGCAACCGATAATTTCAAATAAATTAGAGTTTGAATGGTCTCAGGACTTAATTGCAAAACCCTTTTTGCCAGATAAAAAGCTCCGAATGATGCAGCAACCCCTGTGATACCGAGGATTGTTGCGATCCCCAGTACCACATGCATATCCCATTTCTCAGGTTTTTTAGAATAGTGTGCCCGGTCATAAGCAATGGACAATATGGCACCATCATTCAGCAAAGCCAGCAGAACTATCATCACAGCAGTGACCGGATAAAAATTAAAAACAAGAATAGAAAGAGTCATGAAAAGAAGAACCCTTATTGTCTCGGCAATGCGATAGATAGAATAATTTGTCATCCGGCGGAAAATCTTTCGACTCTCTTTTATGGCTTTATGAATAACAGAGATCCCTGGGGACAGCAACACAATATCAGCGGCACTGCGGGCCGCATCTGTAGCTCCAGAAACCGCAATGCCTCCGTCTGCCTTTTTCAAAGCTGGGGCATCGTTTACCCCATCTCCTGTCATGCCAACAATATGTTCCCTGCTTTGAAGGATATCCACAATGTGGTATTTATTTTCAGGAAAAACTTGAGCAAATCCATTTGCCTTTTCAATCGAATCAGCCAACTGCCCGGATTGATGGGGTTTAGTCTTTGAAAAAAGGCTGGCATTGAGAATATTGGTTCCGAGTCTCATCTGCCGGGAGATTTCCTTAGCGATAGCTACCTGATCTCCGGTTACCATTTTCACATCTATTCCCATATCTTGAACATTCTTTATTGTTTCCTTCGAATCATCTCTTGGGGGGTCATATAAAGGAAGCACCCCTTCAAATTTCCATTTATTCTGGATGTCCGTACGAGCAACTCCTAAAGAGCGATAACCACGCTTTGCAAATTCTTCTATCTTCTTTTCACAATCTGAACGGATCTGTTCTGAGTTTTCTGCCATTTCAAGGATGACTTGAGGCGCACCTTTGCTTACCTTAAACACATTGCCTGAAGTATCTTTCACCTGTACTACTGTGCGTTTTTTAACCGGATCAAAGGGATCAAAATGCAAAATTATGAAGGCTGAAAGATCTTGATCTTTTATTTCCCTGATTATCGCAAGGTCGATCGGATCCTGATCATCTTCTCTCGAAGCTAATGCTGCATCAAATATAAGCTGGTCTGGATCGATTCCTTCAATAGAATAAGGATCACCTAATTTGAGTTTGTTCTGAGTTAGAGTGCCTGTTTTGTCTGAGCAGAGGATATCTATTCCTGCGAGCTCTTCTATACTAGCTAGACGGCTTACAACCGCCTGATCTTTAGCCAGCACTTGTGCACCTACCGCCATTGTAACCGATAAAACAGTAGGCATCGCTACTGGAATAGCTGCAACCGTCAGAACAAGAACAAACTGAAGGACGGTGATAACATTATCACCCCTGAAAAGAGCTACAGTCAGAATAAGAATCACTAAAGCTAAAGCAACCGCAATAAGATAATCTCCTATTTTTAAAACAGCCCGCTGAAAATGGCTAACTTTTTTCACTTCTCCCACCAAGTGCGCTGTTTTTCCCATGTAGGTCTTTTTACCGGTGGCATGAACCAAAGCATTGA
Organism: uncultured Eubacteriales bacterium; assembly: GCA_964611275.1. Lineage (GTDB taxonomy): Bacteria > Acidobacteriota > Aminicenantia > Aminicenantales > Aminicenantaceae > WJMT01. Next base: position 6,862 of record CAZSZS010000218.1, on the reverse strand, counting down.
TCTCTCCCTGCTTGACGATTGAACCCGAATAGGCTTCATCACCTTCTTTACGGGATACAGGCAAAGACTCTCCAGTCAGGGCTGATTGATCTATCTGCAAAGGATCGCCCTCGAGCAATATGACATCAGCTGGAATAATATCTCCGATTCGTAGACGGATGATGTCTCCAGGTACAAGCTTGCGAGAAGGTAACAAAATCCATTTTTCATCCCGTTTTACTCGTGCATTTAGAGCAAGTTTGGCTTTGAGCTGGGTGATAGTATTGTCAGCTTTATGTTCTTCCCAGAAACCAACAACAGCATTAGCGAAGAGAAGGATACTGATAATTCCAAAGTCAGCCCAATGCCGAACAACAATAGAGAGGACAGCAGCGACTTCAATCATCCAGGGAATGGGTCCCCAAAAATAGCTTAGAAATTTTAGAACTGGATTGACTTTTTTCTCTTCAAGCTCATTATATCCATAATGAGAAAGCCGACTTTCCGCTTCTTTCTGGGATAGACCATTGACAGATGTTTTTAGATCCTTCAGATATTCGGATATGGTTTTTTTTTCTTCCTTCCCAGCATTTAGGGAAGAGGATGAGTTTTTGCTCATACTTCCCTCACTCTCGAAGATTCAAATGTGGTATTTAGGAATAGATATCAAATAGATTATAATATGAATAATCTATAATTTATCAATAATTATTCATAATATTTGACATCCAAGACTGTATCAAAAAACTCCAACTCTAATAAATTGGACCAATCTGTTTTCTCCATAAGATCACGTGTTATAGTAAAAGAAACATAAGGCTTATAAGGGATTTCATCTTCGGTGGGCACATAAATGGTAAAAGCAACCCTATCAAGCTCAGGGATAGTTCTATACATCTCTTGGATCTTAGGAGCCAAATTGCGTTCGATTTCCTCATTAAATCGGCCCATATCTTCTATAAAAACATAATAGGATAGCTTCAATTCATCAGCAGTAGTTTCAACATCAATAAGACCTGAAACTGAACCTTCCCCTTCACCCAAAATAGGGACCAGCAGATCCTTGCTGATTAGCAACTGCTCTTTTTGCTCTTCTGTTTTCTGCTCGGATTTACAGGCACCAAAAAAAGTTATCAACAGAATCCCTGTTATTAAGGGAAAGATTAAACTTTGGATTTTTTTGTTTCTTTTCATTGTTTCTATACCTCCATATTTTTTTTAAAATCATAGAACTTAATTATTTGTCAATCTATTACTGCACATCCACAGCCACAAAAAATTTGTTGCTGTCTCGCCTGGCAAGTAGTGCCACGGCATCTCCACTTTTCAGATTCTTAATTTGATTCTCAAAATCCTAAGTGGACTGAACTTTTTTCGATTGACTTCCAATATCATAATTCCTCTCTGTAAACCAACGTCATCAGCTGGACTTCCTTTTACTCCATTTGTAATAACCGCACCGTTCGCATTTCTATATCCCAATTGATCCGCCAAATCAGGAGTGAGAGTCTGAATACTAAGGAAAGGTAAGAAATTCTATTTTCTGTTGATTCTGATTTTCTCTCCGTTTCATCAAATTTCCGCCATCAAAGCAACTTCATCATTATTAATAATACACTCAAAAAACACATCCGGTCAACAAGAAACCCCCAAAAAAGAGAGAATATCAGAAAGTTCAGCCCATCCTTTAGAAGGTGTAAAGGGATTTCCCCATTTCATGATATTGGATTCATCCAGTTTGGCAATATGAATCCGGTTTCTGGCATCGGTTACATAAATTTTTTGTCTTTCTTCTTTTTTTCCCGGTTTTTCAAACGGTATTCATCCCTTTCTTTACTCTCTTCAATCATGTCGGCTTTGTTATCCATTACGGGCGATTCTTCCAATGCTTTCCAGTCGAAATTTTCATCGAACGGGTCAAGCGCTTTTTGCGGCTCAAAAATCCGGGAATCAACCGGGATGGCATTGTATGGCTTATAATCCGGTTCATCAGTGAAAAAATCCGCAAGGTCGGTAGCGCCAGCATCGTACTGGTTCAGGTAAGGCATACCCAATATATTCCAAAAAGTTTTAAAAATACTTCCAAAACTATAATGCATGTGACTTACGTAATCTCTTTTTACCCAGGGGGACACCAACATTAAAACACTTCGGTGGGCATCCACATGGTCAACACCATTTTGGGCGTCGTCTTCGGTAATAACAATCAGCATGTTTTCCCAGTAGGGTGTGTGAGACAGGTATTCCACAATTCTTCCCACTGCCAAATCGTTATCGGCCATGTAACTTTCGCGGAATGGGAAACCTGCTTCCGGACGGTCGCCGGCACCGTGGTCGTTAGGAATAATAACCGTTAAGAATGCCGGCATGGTGTCCTGTTCATTCATCCATTTTTCTTCAAACTCTTTTTTAAACTGATCCACTCGGAACTGATCGGGGATGGCCGTATTATAGGTTGGAAATTGTTTGGAAGTACGGTCCCAGATAGGTTTTGGCAATGGGAAATTGATGTAATGTCTAATTCCCTGGTGTTTGAAACTCTGATCGTAAATCCCCGGTTCAAACATGATGCTGAAACCAAAGTTGAAAAAGTCAATTTCGTTTCGTTCGAGGTGATCCCACATGGAGCCGGCTTCATTGTAATCTTCCGGGTAAATGGCGCCTGCTGCACCGTTCATCCCGTAAACCCCCGGTGCATTTGAATCGAACTTAAACGATCGGTTTCCGCCATAGCTGGCAGCAGTGCTGGTTTCCACCCATTCGTTCGGATATGTATTTACCAGCCAGCGGTGGCCGTCGGCAGATACATCTGAATCCACATAAAAATTGTCGGCTATAGCAAAATCACGTGCAATTTTGAGGTGATTGACCATTACATCCGCATTTTGTACCGAATCGGTTCCGGCATTGTTGGAGAACGAAGCATTGAGTCCGTACCGTGCCAGTTGTGGTTCGCCTTTCCCTTTTTCAATCTGGCCAAACACTTCGTCGTACGTCCGGTTTTCTTTCGAAATAAAAACGATGTGTTTAATCGGGCTCTCCTTTTCACTTGGGTAAAGCGGCACGGGGTTGTTTCTGCGCCAGTCAAATTTTTTTGATGAAGCTTTATTAAAATCGAAATTATTGGCAATTACCTGTTGAGTGTACTCTTTCAATTCTTCATTGGAAGGAATATCCAAAATCTGCACTGTGCCTTTCATGAGCGAGCCGATGTAGCTGCCCTCGGGACCAATGTTGAAAGTGGAACCTCCGTTTGGGCCGCTGCCAAATCCCTTAGCATTGGAAACAATCAGTTTTTTGCCGTCATTGCTTACTTTTAATTTCGCCGGGAACCATCCGGCGGGAATGTAACCCATAACTTCCAGTTTGTTTACATCCACAACTGCAACGGCATTTATGCCCGAACCGGCAACATACAATCGTTGCTTGTCGGGTGAAAGTGCCATCCCAAAAGGAATTACACCCCGAAACTGTTTCACCCGTTCTTCGGGTTTGATGTAAATGGTGTTTACTACCGTGTCCTTTTCAATGGAAATAACCGAAATATTATCGTTGGTTCCATTACTCACAAAAATATAATCGTTGGTAGCAACCAGCGAATTGGGACTAGAACCTCCTACTGCAGGGATGTCTTCCACCATGGCACCCACCAGGTGACCGGTTTTGGTTTTGGCAATTACTTCTGGTTGCTCCGGATTCTCGAGGCTAACTGTAAAAACTGAAAATGCTTCGGGTGAATTCATTTCTCCCAGCCCCGGTATTTCAAGGCTGTCGGTTTCGTAACCTTCCACCATTTCTTTGCTACCGTAAGCAAAGGCAGGATATTTTTGCGCTTTCTCCATAATGTTTTCGCGAGTAATTCCATCGTAAACGGAATATTCAAACATTCCCACATTTGCTACGTACACTTTTTTTTCGTCGGGCGACAGGCAAATTCCAAATGGATAGCGGCCCACCGGAACATTGTGCTCCAGTTTTTTAGATTCCATATCAATAATGACCATTCTAAATCCAATCTGATCGACGGCATAGAGTTTTTTACCATCTTTTGATAGAACCAAGTCGCCGATGTATCCGTGAGTATAATCAACATTGTCAGATTTATACGAACAGTCGATATATCCTTTTTTCTCACCGGTTTGTACATCAAATATGTAGATGCGGTTTTCCTGACCACCAGCCACATAAACTTCGCTATTGTCGTTTGAAATGGCAAGTCCCATAAAAACTGAAGCCAGCACGCCACTGTCGGTTGAAGGCCCTGGCGGAACCTGCTGTACCTCGGGATTATCTGACAAAATATTACGAATAATGGTGATTGAAAGCGGACTGGTTCCTGAATTTGCAGTCACTGCTGTATTCCCATCCGGACTTAAAGTCAGTCCGTAAGGATGTGGAGCTACCACAATGCTTTTTCCTGCAGGAGTTAAAATTCGCCCATTGGGAATAACAGTCTCTCCGTTATGATTGATTTCTACAAAACGATCGCTGACAGGAGCATGAGCCACCCACGGATCGGGTTGTTTATTTGAATTACACGAAGCTAAAAAAGCGAGTGCGATGATTAAATAAATTGCCCTTTTCATGATGCTATGTTCACGATAGAAAATTCGTTTTTCTGTTGATTGTGATTTTTCCTCCGTTTCATCAAATTTCCGCCCTCAAAGCAACTTCATCATTAATATACACACAAAAAACACATCCGGTCAACGAGAAACCCACAAAAAAGAGAATATCAGAATCACTCTTAGTAAGAAAGAGAAAGAATAGAGACCTCCCCTGAGCTTGAATTAGGGGGACAAGTGTATCGAATGAAATCGAAGGATAATTTTTTAATGAGAGGATAAGCCTTATCATATATTTATTTTGACATATTAAAAGAATGTGTTATTCTGTAAATGTAAATAAAATATCTGAAAATACCTTCTGGAGGTATTAATGATAAGAAAATATGCAATAAGTCGTTTAGGGCCAATTGAGACACAGATAATAGCTCGGCTGACATATGAATCAAAAACATTGGTTTCCACAGAAGATTTAGATAAACTGTTTAAACTTTCCGCTGTAGATCGCGCTAAGGTTGTTTCGCGGCTCAAAAAGAAAAATATACTGGCTCCTATTAAGCGTGGACTCTATATTTTCTCGCCGCTTGAAGCAGGCCCTGCAGGAAGGGGTATTGATGAGATGCTGATCCCTCCGTTGTATTTACCCAAGAATAATTACTATATCGGGTATTCAACAATGTTTAACTATTATGGGTTTACTGAACAGATATTTCAAACGATGTATGTTTTGAACACGTCATTTAACAAAAAGAAGATCATTTGCGGTATTTCATTTAAATTTTTAAAGATCTCAGAAAATAGAATGTACGGGATTAAAACGATAAAGGTGAAAGATCGCAATGTTATGATCAGTGATAAGGAGAGAACGCTTATTGATTTATTGTATTTCAATAAACCTGTGGGTGGTATTTCTGTCGCGTCAGATACTTTTAAAAAAACTGTTCAGGAAAAACAATGCAATATAAAGAAACTAATCGGTTATGCGAGCAAATTTCCAAATGTGACTATTCGAAAGAGGATTGGCGTTTTACTAGAATCAATAGGGATAAGTGAATTGGATTTAAATCCTTTATTGAAATCTATTAAAAATACGGCAATCAGCTCTTTGGGTAAAACACGAAAGGGAAAAATCAATAAGAAATGGAGAGTTATTATTAATGCTTCATAAAGATAAAGAAAAATTTTCTGACATGATTTACCGAGTTGTAAAACAGACGAGTTTTCCCGCACAGCTTCTTGAAAAGGATTATTATCTGACATTGATTCTATCCAAGATCAATGACTTGTCCGCGGACCTTATTTTTAAGGGCGGAATGTGTCTGAATAAGGTCTATTACGTCTATTACCGATTAAGCGAAGATTTGGACTTTAGCATGACGCTGCCTAAATATACGACAACCCGTGGTAACCGACGTAAATGTATCCAACCTGTAAAAGATAATATTGAGAAATTCGTTGAGCAGTTTGGATTGAAGGTAGACGATAAGAAAAATCCAGGCCGTAATGAGTCAAAACAGTATGTTTATTATTTGCTTTATCAGTCTGCATTGCGTCCGCAGGAAATGAGAATAAAATTTGAAATTGGTCTCAGGTTCAATCCGATTCTTGATACTGAAATAAGGGAAGTTAAGCACAAATTCTTACATCCTTTTACTAATGAACCATTATTTGACGGCGGGAAAGTCAACTGCCTATTGTTAGAAGAGATTGTAAGTGAGAAGCTGCGCGCGGCAGCATTACGGGAAGTAATCGCCCCACGTGACTTCTATGATATTGACTTTATTGTTCGGCAAGGCTTTAACTTAACGGATAAAAAGGTCCTAAAGCTATTTTCGAAAAAGATCAAAGAAGACAACGGCGATCCCGACCTGGTAAAGTACAAAATAAACCTCGGCCGCTCAGATAAAGAAATCAAAGATATGAAATCTCGGGTTGAGAATGAGTTGTATGATGTTCTGACTGTCAGCGAACGGGAGAATTTCGATTTGGATACCGCGTTGAAGAGAATAAATGAGGCTATGCATAATGCATAAAGTCCGTTTCTATGAAGGATAGGAATTTGGTTTTTCTGTTGGTAACGATTTTTGCTTAATCTCATCAAATTTCCGCCCTCTAAGCGACTTCATCATTAATACTACAAATAACACGTCCGGTCAACAAGTAACCCATAAATAAGAGAGAATATCAGAAAATAAGCCTAATAGTGCCACGCAAAGAATAGAGATCCCCCTTGCCCCTGAACTAAAGGATTAGAATATCACAAATACTCTGATAGTTCCTCAGCCGCCATAGACCTTCTTTATCATCTCAGCCCATCC
>CAZSZS010000217.1:0-5676 GCA_964611275.1 uncultured Eubacteriales bacterium | reverse complement strand
CGAATTAAACCACATGCTCCACCGCTTGTGCGGGCCCCCGTCAATTCCTTTGAGTTTTAGCCTTGCGACCGTAATCCCCAGGCGGGGCACTTAACGCGTTAACTACGATACTCCCGCTTGACGCAGAAACATCTAGTGCCCATCGTTTACAGCTAGGACTACCGGGGTATCTAATCCCGTTCGCTCCCCTAGCTTTCGTACCTCAGTGTCAGGAATAGTTCAGAGAACCGCCTTCGCCTCTGGTGTTCCTCCCGATATCTACGCATTTCACCGCTCCACCGGGAATTCCGTTCTCCTAAACTATCCTCAAGTTAAGCAGTTTCGATAACAATTCCGAAGTTGAGCCTCGGGATTTCATTATCGACTTGCTTAACCACCTGCGTACCCTTTAAGCCCAGTAATTCCGAGCAACGTTTGCCCCCTACGTTTTACCGCGGCTGCTGGCACGTAGTTGGCCGGGGCTTCCTCTGAAGATACCGTCAACCCGATAAATCGGGAATTCTTCTCTTCTGACAGGAGTTTACAACCCGAAGGCCTTCATCCTCCACGCGGCGTCGCTGCGTCAGGTTTTCACCCATTGCGCAAAATTCCCCACTGCTGCCTCCCGTAGGAGTCTGGACCGTGTCGCAGTTCCAGTGTGACCGTACACCCTCTCAGGCCGGCTACCCATCTTTGCCTTGGTAGGCAGTTACCCTACCAACTAGCTAATAGGCCGCAAGCTCATCCTTAAGCGCCCGAAGGCTTTGACTCTGAAGACTTTTGTCCCAGAGTATTATGCGGTATTAATCCCGCTTTCGCGAAGCTATTCCTCACTCAAGGGTAGATTACTTACGTGTTACTCACCCGTTTGCCACTTTCCTCAAATGGCAAGCCATTTGATTCTCGTTCGACTTGCATGTGTTATGCACGCCGCCAACGTTAACTCTGAGCCAGGATCAAACTCTCCAATTATACATAAGAACTCCGAAGAGTTCTTACAAACAAAACTCATTGACAATTTGGACCGATCGAGGCCGCTCTGCTTTAAATTCAAAGATCAAATTCTTTCCAATCCAGGAAAGAAACCCTCATGCCCTTATAAAAATACAACCTTTTGTATATAAGAGAAAAATCTATTGTTCTGAAGGCGATAATATAATAGGTATATTGGATGTAATTGTCAAGGCTCTTTTAATATTTTTTTTGGTGTCTTCATTATTTAGCGTTTTTTGTCAACTTTTGTTCACACATAAAAATTCAAATGTATGAGCCTTCTCCTTATCACACACACACAAACGAATTTGGCACATCTTATGCATATATATTCTGAAAATGAAACAAAAAGGACTAACATTCATCGAAGTCATGGTTTCCCTATTTATATTCTCTGTCCTCATCCTTGGCACATCCCAACTGATCCTTCACTCCATTATTGTACAGGAACGGTGCACAAACAGGCTTGCATCCTTAGAGACGGCGGCCAATAAGATCGAGTACCTGAAATCCCTGGCTTTTGACCACGACGAGCTCAGCGAAGGCCTTTGGGAAGAGGAAACAGACAAATATGAAAACAAAAAAACGTTCCTGCTGAGCATCACAATCAAAGACATCTCTCAAAACATGAAAAGAATAGAGGTCTCAAGTTCTGTAAAGGGCAAAAAAGACAAAAAAATAACCCTGGCTGTGTATATGTCCAGGGAAATCGGATTCTGACACCAATCATGAAAAAGACACGCGGATTCACTCTCTTAGAAACACTTTTAAGCCTCACAATTTTTTCATTTATCGTGATTGCCACTCTTTCCTTTTTCACAAATGCCCGGTCTCACTTTTTGAAAATAAAAGACGGACACGAGACAAGTCAGGCTGCTTTCTCAGCTCTGGATAAAATAAAAACAGACCTATTTCAGTCCGGAACAGGCCTTTTTATCCCTTGCCGTTTAAAACTGCTGGAATGTATAGACTGCAGTGAGGGAATCCTTTCCATCACAACTTCCGAAGAAAAATTATCAAGTGTTTCCGGCCTCTTATCCGGTCAGACAAGACTCTTTTTAAAAAACTCAAGTTCTTTAAAGATAAAAAGAAAACTCTGCATCTTCGATTCCCAAAAAGGTGAAATAAAAACAATCTCTTCGGTAGGATCTGATTCCTGTGTTATCTCTTCGCCGCTCTCGAATTCATATATAAAAGACGAAGTCAGCATAGTCCTGTTGAGAGAACTTAGATTTTATCTTGACCAGCGGACAGACACTATAAGGAGAAAGGTGAATGCCAGCCCTGCCCAGCCTCTGCTCGAAGAGACATCAGAATTCTCCTTTTTCTATGACGGCATGACAAATTTAGTCACCATCACCATCAGCCAAAAAAGCAACAAGGAGATCAAATATGAAGCCTTCCTGTTTCCTAAAAACACGGCTCTTTCTTTGTCCCTTTCAAAATAATAACCAACCCAAAAAAGGGGCAGTGACCTTGGTCTGTGCTTTTATGGTGTTCCTGTTTACAACCATCGGCCTGACCACACTGATGATGACACAGGTCAATCTAAAATTGAGCCAATACAGAAAAAATTCCGTATTGATGGATTATGCATCTGAAAACGGGATCAAACTGGGTTTTGCTCAGCTTTCGGAACTAATATCCGGAATCCAAGAGCCCTTCATGCTCAGCGAACAAGAATTCGCTTCTTTAAAAGAAGATGCTTTTCATAACGGAGAACAAGCCATTGAACTTCTTCTCTCCTGTGAAACCCCACTGACAACCTCAGATGAATGGGAATATATGAAATGGGATTGCCTGACAACGTTCACAAAGACCTGTGTTAAGGACAACAGCGCCTATTTTATATCCGAATATGAAGTGGACTTGAGGTCACAGGGCAAAGTCTATGAGTACAGGACGTCAAGAACCAAAAACCTTTCCTGCTTCCTGGCACTCTTAACCGGCAATATACCTCTCACCGCCCTCCCTCTTCTCAAAGATAAAAACACAGGCCACACAACCGAAAAGGACTTTTTGGAGAAGAATCATATCTCTGTTTTTTCTTCCGGAGAGGACGGCGCAACCCCAAAAATTTACCTTTCAGAGGATGCCCTTATACCTGATACATCATCAGAACAAATAAGGGAAGCTTTGAATATCGATACATTCAAGCCCCAGGACCTCTCCGATCAAAAGCTCAGACAGATCCTTGGATTGGAAATCACAGACGAACCTGTTCCCTGCGGTGTTTATCTCATTCAAGACGACCTGGGGCTCGGGGGACTCTTCATACAGGGAGACATAGAGGAGATGATCCTGGCTGTGGAACAAGACTATCAGATCATAAAAATCACTCAAGAAGCCGGTGTGTGGATAGTGAAGTTCAACCCGCAGACAATTGAGACCTGTTTTATAACCCCCATGGAAATCCAGTATTTCGACCTGACTCCCAAAGGGATTATCATTGTCAACGGCGGAATAAAGTCTCTGGGAGGAGGATTTGTCAACTCTTCAGGCGGAATAGAAATGCTCGGGAAAGAGGACCGGGTTCCCTCTGTTCTTAAAAGCGTCAATCTCACTATTGTCACATCAGAAGAGATCATCATTTCTGACCATATCATACATGAGGGAGTTCATTGGATAGAATCTGTCCCTTATGTCAAAGACTCACACTCACAGCTCAATATCTTTGCCGGCGGGAACGACCTGGTCGAACAAGAGGAAAGAACCGGAGGCATAACCATTGACAGCAACTCTGCGGTTGAGCTGAAAATACAGGCTTCCCTTACTACTTCAACAGGGGAATTTTCCATCAAAGGTGAGAACAAAACCGTGGGCGTCTTTGGAAGCGTGCATGCTTCAGAATTCAGCATCAGCCAGAATGAACTGAATGTCTTTGCAGACAACCGTTTTCTGGATGATGAAAATCTTCTTTTCAATTCCCCTGCAGTCAAAAAACCGCTTCTTCATCTTGCTGATTTAGAAATCAGGGAGTGGAGAGAAAATGAATAAAGGATTTTCCTTAGTGGAAACAGTGGCAACCCTCTTCCTTTTTGGAATCATCATAGGGATATCATCCATCTCCTTTCTGGATAAAAGCCCGGGATACAAACTCAAAAAAGCCGTATGGGAGATTCATTCCAGGATGAATTTCGCCAGGTACAAAGCCATATTCGAAGACGCAAAATTCAAGATCTCCTTCAATGAGTCCGGCTACAAACTGGAAAAATATGACCCCCAGCAAAAAAAATGGGTCATGGAAGCAAAAAACAATTTTGACGGGGTAGATATCAGCGCCACAAACAGCCCTATTTTCCATCCCCTGGGTACTGTATCAAATCTGGCTTCCATCACCGTCTCCAACTCCTCGGGAAAATACAGGATCTCTCTTGCCATATCAGGGAGGATTAAGATCATTCAATACTGACATTCAGGCTGACTACTTTTCAAATACCACTTTTCCGCCCACTATAGTGAAAAGAACTTCTGTATCAAGAATCTCATCCTCCGGAATTTTGAGCAAATTTCTGTCAAATACCGTGATGTCAGCAAGCTTTCCGCCCTCTATGGAGCCTCTTATATCTTCTTCAAACGCTGCATAGGCATTGTTTATGGTATAGGCTTTTATGGCATCCTCTCTTGAAATGCACTGCTCGGGAAACCAGCCTTCTTCGGGAATTCCTTTGACTGTTTTTCTTGCAGCCGCCGCATAGATCAGATATTTAGGATGCATGTGATAAAGCGCAGCGCTCGTGCCGGGCCAGTCAGAACCAAAGCTCAACACAGCTCCGTTATCAAGAAGGCTCTTAAAGGCATAGGCTCCTTTGCACCTTTCCGTTCCGATGCGCTCCTCCATCCAGCGCATATCATCTGACAGATGATAAGGATTGACCTCTGCGATCACATTCAGCTCTTTGAAGCGCGGGAAATCCTGAGGCCTTATGACCTGAGCATGGATCACTCTGAACCCGGTCAGATCCACTCCTTCGTTCTTCAGCCTCTCGTACAAGTCGAGCATTTCCGCCACTCCTCTTGTGCCTATGGCATGGACATTAGGCACAAATCCTGCATCCAGTCCCACCTTGATCAGATTGTACATCTTATCCATGTTGCCTGTCTTATAGCCCGGGTCATCTGAAGTGTGGCGCCTCCAGTGTCCGTAATTATTCGGCTGATCTTTATAAGGTTCAAAAAACAGGGCTTCGTGAGTTCCCATGATCCCATCTATATATCCTTTTAAAGCACCGTAGCGCAGCCATAGGTCCTTTTGCTTTGTTTTTGGGTGAAGCCCCATGGTGAAGCCTTTCTCCTTAAGCTCGGCTCCTCTGGAAAGGTCAGGCCTCAGCCAAACGCGGCTGGTCAGCTCTCCGTTTTCCTGCAGTTCGATAAAGCGTTGGGTCTGATCCGGCTGAGCGATATCATGTACCTCTACAATACCTGCTTCTCTCAGGGCTCTGAGAGCTGCCCGGTTTTCCTCCAGAAGCCGTTCATGAGATTTTGGCTTGACAGCTTCCTGAAGTTTTTTAAAAGCAGGAGAAGGCCGTTCTATGATTCCCGTAGGCTTCCCCCTTCCGTCTATCTCCATTCCATTATAGATACCATCGGCCATTCCCGCTGCTTCCAGTGCCGCTGAATTGGCAACCAGACCTTATAATCGTATCTACAGAGAAAACAGGGATTATTGGGAGCGATCTCATCGATCATATCTCTATGGGGTTT
>CAZSZS010000216.1:0-8811 GCA_964611275.1 uncultured Eubacteriales bacterium | reverse complement strand
ATCAAATTCCAAAAAGAAATTAGAGAAATGTCAAATAAGAATATCCTCTTTCCAGCCCAGTTTTATCAATTCGATCTTAGATGGATCAGCCACGCCCAGCCCGTGTCTGGTCTCTGCCATCCTGATGTGTTTGGCCGGGGTTTCAAAAGCCATTTTTTTCCCGAAATGCTCCATTCGTTTGGCCTCAATGATCCTGAGTCCTACAGAATCCGCCGCCACAGGGTCCTGGCTCACTATAAGGCCTTTGTAGTCCCAAATGTATTCATCATTGTAATTATGCGGTCCCACGGAATGGAAAAGAGGTGTGAGCATCACCAGAATGTTGAGCTTTGTCTTTGCCGCAAGATCATAGTCCTTCCAGATAGTGGCCAAATCAGCACACGAATCTCCGTGGTAGTCGGAGGCTCTGGGCACGAACATGATGTAGTTCTTGATACACGAACCGATACCCGACCAGTAATGCGTGCGGCCCGGGCGGGCATTGATGAGAGCTGTGGCCTTTTGGAAAATGGGGTTTCTCCGGACCCCCCTGTCGTCCACTCCGATGTTTTCCTGTTTCACGCCCGCATCCAGGAGTCTTTTCTTTATGGCTAGTTCCAGCTCTTCGGGAGTGGGTAAATAGCGCCATACATTGCTTTTAATGCCCACAATATCATCCGGTGTCACCAGCATCCTCCAGGCATCCAGAACATTGTCCTTTTCAAGAAGCGTCCTCACGGCCTGATCCAGCATGTCCCGGATCACCTCAGGATCGGCTTTTTTAAAGCCAACAAGGGCTTTTTCATCCCTTATAAGAACCACCCGGGATTTTTGGGTCTCATCCGCAAACACGGAAGGTTTGTGGCCATGCCCCAATGCTCCGGCAAGGGGGGCTGCTGCTGCCGCGCGCAGAAAATCTCTTCGGGTTATTTTTTTCATTACGATCCCTCCTTTACTTCATTGTTATTTATCATGAGATTGCTTCACTCCCTTTCGGTCGTTCGCAATGACAAAGAAACCTCTATTTTTTTACTTTTCGAATAACAGCCTGGGCTTTTTCGTTGGTGGGGGCTTCAAAGACAATGACCAGCAGGTTCCCTTTAAGCTCCGCACAGGTCCATGTTCCGTCTTCCGTCATAACCACAGACGAATCCGGGGCATCCGGCATGTATGTGTTCATGAAATCCTGATATGCTTTCCGTGCTTTTTCCTTATCAGGGTATAAGACCAGAAGTAGCCTGTATACACTTTCCTCTTCTTCGTAAACTCCGAGCGCAGCCTCTGTTTCAGGGTTGAGAGCCAGGAGATTTCCGTCTGACACATAGAAATGATAGTTAAGGATCAAAGGATTGAAAAAATAACGCACTCTTGATTTATCCAGCTCCTCCCCAGGAAGCAGGGATACGATCTTAGGGATGAATCCTTCATTCGGAATACGGGCTGATATCTCTTGCCCCAATTTCATAACCGCTTCTTTCGACTCCTCTGTTTCCCTCTCAGCATAAAGGGAGACAAAAAAGCGGTCTTTCCAAAAACAAAGAAGGCCTCCCTTATACGTGGAATCCTGGCCTATTCCAACTCTTTCCCCTTCCAAATCATGAGTGAAAACTCCGTAAGCATTTCTGGATGAGCCCATATCAAAAAGGTCAACCAGTATGTTGGGGCTTTCCGGACGTGAGAAATGCCTGGCCCTGAGCTTCTTGAATTGATAGGCATTGTAGACTTCACCGGCTCCGTCTATGTAGTCAAATATGGTCTTCTCCTCATAGATCTTGTCTTCTTCCCGGGCTTTCCAGCCGTTCACTTCCTCAGGAATAAGCAGGGATAAATCCATATGGTTTTCATTTTTTGTGTTTGTCATGCAGAAAAACCCTCCGGAAATGGAAAGGAGCAAAATTCCCCATAATAACCTCTTCATGGCTTCTATGATAACAAAAAGAAAGGATTATTCAACTCGAGCCAAGCTGTGGTTTATATATTTTCTTAAAAAAACCACCGCTTCATCACTTTTTCTGAAGACCGGGATAAACGCCTCTTCCAGCTTATCGGTCAGGGGATCATAAATTCTTCCTGCGTCTATGCTCACGACAAAAGGCTTGTCCGTGTTTTCGGATATCTCAATCAGTCTCTCCGGTATACTTCCCTCTCTGTTTAAATCTTCGGAATGGAAATCCGAGGCTTCAAGGGTGTTCATAGCAGGAGTCATGGGAAGGGGCGAGACAACAGCGCAGTCCACTTTTTTATCCTCCATAATGGCTTTGACACATTCACAAAAAGTCTCATCGTCTGCCACGGGAGTCAGGTCCAGGGGATTCCTTACATCCTGGATCTTGTTGATTCCCAAGGGCTCCAAAATCTCATTGATCCTGGACACAGTGGATTCTGAAAAACAGGCCATATCCAGCCTCTCGTTATTTTGGATGCTGTCTGACATGACCACACATTCGAATCCTGCATTGGAAATCAAAGCCACCCGTTTTCCCCTGACTTTTTTGTCATTCAAAAAGCACAGGCCTTTGGTAAAACTCTGAAATTCGGATAAGGTCTGAGTCATAAAAACACCAACTTGTTCCAGAACAGAACGGCTTACCCTGTAATCTCCGGCCACCGAAGCGGTGTGGCCGGCTGTGGCTGATTGTCCTTCAGGAGTTCTTCCTCCTTTATAAAGCACTATCTTTTTTCCTGCTCTTACGGCTTCCCTTGCGGCTCTGGCAAATTCAAGGCCGTCCCCATCCGTAAATCCTTCACAGTAGACAGCAAAAATCTGGATGTTCCTGTGATCTTTCAGATAATGAAGATAATCAGAGGACGTAAGGTCTATCTGGTTTCCAATGGAGACCGCATAAACAGGCTCGAGGTTTTTTATCTGGCTCATCCGTGAGACCATGAAGGCTCCGCTCTGTGACAGCAGGGCCATCCCCACTTTCCGGGGTTTTTTTCTGGGAAGTTCATATATTTTATACTCCGGAATAAAGGTCGTGTCATAACTTCCGGGCCCGGACAGAATTCCCAGGCAGTTCCCTCCGTTGACAACAGGGGCGAGTCTTTTTTCTTTTCTCGCATCCCTCAGCATGGATTTTATTTTTTCTTCAATGCCCTTTGTTCCCTCTTTTTCTCCGATACCCCCCGGAATGAGTATCACTGAGCGGGCTTTCTGGGATTCGATAACTTCCTGCATCACTTCCGCGCTCTGCTCCGCACTGATGGCCAGCACCATAAGATCCGCTATCCCCGGAAGGTTCCTTACACTCTCCACGCATTGGCAGCCTTCTATCTCCTGAGTTCCCGGCTTTATAACCGTGATGTTTTTTCTGGGGAATCCACGCTGTAATGTGTTGTTTAAAATGATATGTCCTGTGTTCATCTTTTTTGAAACACCCAGAATTGCTATGGTCTCGGGCTGAAGGAGATACTTGATGTTCTGGTAAGGCCTGGGTTCTTTGGGTTTCAATCCCCTGGAAATCCGGCAAAGTCCGTCCAGAGGAACCATCTTTCCCTTTTTGATGACAAAGGGGTTCACTTCAGCTTCTGTAATCACATACTCGCTTTTCCGGGATTGGCTTGAAAAATAAACTCCCAGATCTTTAAAACGCCTGTAGACGCCTGTTAATGTTCGTTCGCTGATCGGCGCTTTTTTTCCTCTAAATCCCTTAATCAATTTCTCATAAAAGGCTAAAGGAGAAAGCGCCTTTGTGATCTCATCATCCTTCAGTAAAAACGGAGACGAGATAGATACGGCTTTTCCCTCTTTCATCCTCTCGCTTAGATACTCGACATCCACCCCCCCTACTCCCATGCTCACCACAGGCCCGAATTCCCTTGAATTCCTCAGCCCCAAAAGGATCTCAGAACCAAAACCAATGTCTTCATATCCCACGGCTTCGCAGATAAGCACGCCCCTGATCTCATCACTTACGTTCTTTTCCTTATCTCTGATCCCTTCATGAAATCTGCGGGGCACCTCTCGGAGCATTTTCTCAATGCCCCTGTTTACTGAGTCCGCATCATTTACAACAAAAAAAACTCCACCCACATCAGATTTATGGATAATAAAGGGCGAGACGATTTTAAGAACCAGTTTTTTCGTCTTAAAATATGACAAGTCTCTGGAGTTAACCTGATTTCCTTTTTTCACAAAGAGAAAACCGGGTGGCTTTATCCCCATCAACTTGAGCAGCGTGTAAACCTCGTGTTCCAGAAGATGATCATACTCCGCACTTTCAAATAGTTTTTCTATTCCTTTGAAGTCAATATCCATTTTAGGTTCCAGCGGCTTCTCTTCCAAGACGAAACGCTTCGATGTTCATATCGATTATTTTATCACTTTTGGATTTAAAAAAGTCCTTAATACTCTGAATCAAGATCGCCTCTTCCAGAACCATAAACCCGGAAGCAGCTCCCAGCATCACAATATTCTGGGACCTGGGAGAACCCGCATCCCTGGAGAGTTTCTCAGAATCCACTATGACATGGTTCCCGCTCTGTTTAATGGCATCAAGCACTTTGTCCAGATCAGGATAATCCGGAATATTGACATAAGGATTTCGGCTGGCCACGATTTTTCCTTCCTCATAAAGATATTCAATGTATCTTAAAGCTTCCAGAGGTTCCACACTCAGTATAAGATCAGCCGCTCCTTTCGGGATCAAATCGCTGAATATTTCTTCATCGGAAAGGCGGACGTGAGACTGAACCGCCCCTCCCCGCTGGGACATGCCGTGAACCTCTGCCTGTTTAAAACGAAGACCGGATTTTTGGGCCGCATAATCTATGATATTGGCAATGGTCAGGATCCCCTGTCCGCCGACCCCGGCTAAGATGATATCTTGCTTCATTTTACTTTTTGGCTCCTTTTTTTCTTTTTCTCGCTTCATATATGCATTCTCTGAAGGAAATGATGACGGACAGTCCCGGATGTTCGACCTCCTCTTTTATGATCTCCACGTTCTCTTCCAGGTTCTTCTTCAGAGGCACTATCCTTCTTATGTGCCTCAAATCTACTCCTAATCCTCTTACGATATTTTCGAGGTTTTCCCCTGTCGCGACTGTGGGCTGACCTCCGGTCATAGCCACTGTTGAATTATCCAAAATCACCACAGTCATATTCGTATCCATAGAAGCCGCATCCAGAAGAGGTGTGATCCCGGAATGAATAAAAGTGGAATCACCAATCACTCCGACGCAGGGATAGATGCCTGCCTCTGCCCCACCCTTGCTCATGGAGACACTTGCGCCCATGCACACACACGTATCGACCGCATTATAGGGCGGCAGGGCTCCCAGGGTATAGCACCCGATATCACTGAAAACAACGGCTTTGGGATAGGTTTCCAGAGCCTTGGTCAGAGCCTTGAATGTGTCTATATGAGGACACCCCTTGCACAACTGGGGAGGGCGGCCGGGAAGCCAATCGTGTGCGGATCCTTTTCTCTGCAGAGAATCTAATTGAAGAGCACTCCTCACCAGATCCGGATTAAGTTCCCCTGTTACCGGAAGAACACCATCCAGCTTGCCCGATATCGTTTTACATTTAATCCCGAAAAAACCCTTTATGTTTTTTTCTATAAAAGGATACCCTTCTTCAATGACCAAAATGGTATCCACATGTCCCGCCAGATCTTGAATCAGAACCTGGGGAAGCGGATAAGTGGATATCTTGAGAACGGACGGAGCCGGAGAGAGGTCCTTTATATTCTCCATCACATAATTATATCCGATACCCGAGGCTATGATTCCCAGCTTTGTGTTCTGTTCGTTAAGGTCAAGTGAATTAAAAGGAGAACCCTGGGAAAATTTTACAAGCATCTTCTGTTCTTTCATGAGAGAGGCAAATCTCCGGCGCGCATTGACAGGAAGAAGAGTCCAGTCTTTTCCGTCTGCCCTTTTCACTTTGTTCTTTTCCCTTACTGTTCTCTCTTTGACTTGACCCCTGCTGTGTGCCAGACGGGTGACCATTCTGAGCACTACCGGTATATGAAAATATTCAGATAGGTCAAAGGCCTTTCTGGTCATATCATAGGCTTCCTGATGAGAGCTCGGTTCCAGACAAATAATTTGTGCGAACTGAGCGTAATAGCGTGTATCCTGTTCATTCTGGGAGCTGTGCATGCCGGGGTCATCTGCCACCAGCACCACAAGCCCCCCGTTTATCCGGGTGATACTGGAATTCATGAACGGGTCTGCTGCCACATTGAGCCCTACATGCTTCATGGACACAAGAGCTCTTTTCCCGGCAAAAGACACTCCGAGAGCCTCTTCATACGCTACTTTCTCATTAACACACCAGTTTGCCTTGAATTCTCCGCTGCCTGAAGCTTTGATCAAGTATTCCATTACTTCTGACGCCGGAGTCCCGGGATAAGAATATCCCGCTGTGATACCCGCATGAACTGCGCCTAAAGCAGCAGCTTCGTCTCCTAGTAATAGTTTGTTTGTCATGAAAATTTTCCTTATTATCTTATCTGAGGCAAAACATAAAAACTTGTAAAATAATTATTTAAGCTTAGTAAGAAAAATAGAATATAATCAAAACAAAGAAGTGTCAAGATAAACGGAATAAGATTGATTAATTCTTACAATTTCTATATACTTATGTTAGATAAAAAAAATAATATTTTTTTAGCAATCTTGGATTCAATAATGAGGTCAAAAAATGATTAGACTTTCCACAAAGGGGCGATACGGAACAAGACTTATGCTTAACCTGGCAAAGCATTATAACAACAGCGACCACTCCATTGTATTGAAAAATCTCTCAAGGGAGGAGGATATCTCCATCCGGTATCTTGAACAGATCATTATCCCTCTTAAGCTGAACAAGCTGGTCAAAAGCATCAGGGGGGCAGGAGGCGGATATAAACTGTCGAGGCATCCATCAAAAATCAACCTCATTGAGATACTGAATGCCCTTGAAGGGCCCTGTTGTTTGGTCGAATGTGTGGAAGATGATGAATACTGCCAGCGCATCCCTATCTGCGCTGTTCATGATGTGTGGGAGGAAGCCAGTTCCATGCTTAAGGATTATTTCGAAAGCATTACTTTGGAAGACTTGATGAAACAGGACGAAAAAAAGAAGAGAAAAAAAGCCAAAGGATAAAAAAATGATCATCGCATCTCTGGCCATTTTTCCAACCAGTGAAGGGGCGTCTGTAAGTAAATATGTGAAGGAAGTGATAAAAATCATAGAAAGCTCCGGATTGAAAAGCTCCACAGGCGGCATGTCCACGACCATAGAAGCACCGGATTTGAAAAGCCTGTTTGATGTCATTGAAAAAACCCATAAAAAACTGGTTGACATGAATGTGAAGCGGATCCATGTTGACCTTCACATAGACCACAGGCTGGATAAGGACGCATCCGTGGATCAAAAACTCCGGTCCATAGGGAAAAAATAAAGTACTGTCTCAGGTACGATCCCTGATTATAGTGCCGCCCCCCAAGAGCGTATCCCCATCATAAAAAACGACTGACTGGCCGGGTGTTACAGCTCTTTGCGGCTTTTTGAATTCAACCTGAACCATCTCATGTCCTTTTGGGCTTACAATGGCTTCCTGCGCTCTGTGTTTGTATCTTATCTGAGCTTTCACTAAAAGAGGAGATTTCAATGTTTGGCCCGATATCCAGTTGAGGCGGTTGGCTTTGAATCTGTTTTTATAAAGTCTTTCCTCAGGCCCTACGATAACAGCATTTTTGTTCGGCTCTATGTCTAAGACATAGAGAGGATGGGGGGCAGAAAGGCGCAAGCCCCTGCGCTGGCCAATAGTGAATCGGGCATATCCCCTGTGCTCTCCCAGAATATTCCCCTTTTTGTCCATTATTGGGCCTTTTGCAAAGCCAGCCTTTGCTTTTTCCCTTATAAAACTGACATAATCATTGTCAGGAATAAAACAGATCTCCTGACTTTCTTTTTGGCCGGCTGCAGGAAGATGGAGTGCTTCTGCCTTCTCTACGACCCGGTTCTTGCTTATATCCCCGAGGGGAGTCAGTGTTTGTGATAGTTGTCTCTGGGATAAAAGACAAAGGAAATAAGACTGGTCCTTTTTCTTATCCACAGCTCTTTTTAAATAAAATCTATGGGTCTCCGGATCACTGCCGATCCTCACATAGTGTCCGGTCGCTATGTAGGAGGCTCCGATTCTCCGGCTTTCCGTTAAAAGCGTGTCGAATTTCATAAAGGGGTTGCACACCACGCAGGGATTAGGTGTATTTCCGAGAGTGTATTCTTTTATAAAGTAGTTGATAACCTCTTTATAAAACTCGCTGCTCAAGTCAATCGTGTAGTGTTCTATCCCCATGCATGCAGCGGCTTCTGCAGACTTTTCCTCTGATATAGGCTTGTTTTGCCGGGCCGTTCCAGGGAAAAATCTCATATACATCCCCACTACTTCAAATCCCTTTTGTTTCAATAGGGCTGCTGCGACCGAGGAATCCACGCCTCCGCTCATGGCCACTAACACCTTCTTCTTTTTATTCATAAAATCAGCTTGCATGTTCCTTCACATCTCATAATACTTTGACTTTTGATGCCATCATGTCAACAAACAAAGTCTATCTCTATATTTTTGTTTTATATCTAAACTTAATGCAAGCTGATTTTACCTTACAGGCGAGTCGATCTCACAGCATCTGCATTGTTGCAGGGCATTTGCGGTGAAGGACCACAGCTTCATACCCTGCGCCTCGCATCTACAGCAACATCGACTCGTGAATAACTAAAGTTACATCCAGGTTATTCATAAAATATGTATGCACCTATATCAATACCAAACTTTCCCTATTATATTATATTAAGGAATCCAATGAAATTCAGGTGTAGCTGAAGCGATATTGAAG
>CAZSZS010000215.1:0-15004 GCA_964611275.1 uncultured Eubacteriales bacterium | reverse complement strand
AAGTCAGAAGAGTCCGCCTCTTGTATCTCAACAGGTTTCTCAGCGCAATCTTTATCAGCTTAAACATGGCTGCCTCCTTTTCCTGAGGCTTTTTCGGTGATCATGCCGTCAGTGAGGGTATAGATGATCTCCACTTCGCTTACGATCTTCCGGTCATGGGTGGAAAAAACAAAAGTCACTCCCAGCTCATCTTTCATTTTGTGCATGGTGTCAATAACTCTGAATGCGGTCTTACTGTCCAGATTAGCGGTCGGCTCATCTGCCAGAACCAGACTGGGATTGGTGACCAGAGCCCTGGCAACCGCCACTCTCTGTTTCTGTCCACCTGATATCTGGTCCGGATATTTGTCTTTTTGGTCCAGCATGCCGACCGTATCCAGAAGCGTTAAAACCCTCTCCTTTCTTTCAACGGCAGCTACGTTCTGAACCACCAGTAAAGGGTATTCTACATTCTCATATACCGTTAGCACCGACATCAGGTTAAAATCCTGGAAAATAAATCCCAGATTTTTTCCCCTGAATTCAGCCGCCTCTTTCCTTGAAAGGCTCAAAGTATTTGTTCCGGCTACTGCCAGGTTGCCTGATGTGGGCTTATCCAGACATCCGATGAGATTCAGAAGTGTTGTCTTGCCGCTTCCGGAAGGCCCCACAAAAGAGACAAAAGATGACGATTCCACGGAAAAACTCACAGATTTCAAAGCTTCGACACGCTGTTCGCCAAGAGTATAGACTTTGGTCACATCCTGAGCGGAAATCAAACTCATGGTTTTCCTCCTCTCTGTTATTCAATACTGCAGAAATTCATTTTACCCTATTTTTGAATCAATGAAAATTCTTCATCGCGAATATACATACAGCTTATGCGCTTCTTTTAGCAAATTATCTAAAAAAACAGGAACAGGGCCAGCCCTTCTCTTCATTGGATGAGAGACTTGATTTTTTCATTCAAAGCGCTAAAATAAAAAAAAGGGGCAAAGATGAGTAAAGATCCTCGATCAGTTCTCTTTATCAGTATGTTTGTATTGCTTCTCTTTTGGAGTCACTCAAATTCTTTTCTCTTGGAGGATGAAAACACTGACCTCAACCAGATCCTGGAAAACTGCGCCCCATACTGTGATAAACTATCAAACTCCGCCCTTTACTTTGTGTGCACTGAAAAAGTCGAAGAGACGATAAGAAAACCCCAGGAAAGCGCCTCTAATACATTTCGTACTTCAGGAGGAATAACCTATACGGTGTACGGAGGAGTTCAAACACAAAGACACACCTATATCTATGACTATCAGTTAGTTAGAAAAGATGGAATTATAAAAGAGAGTCGCATTTTACTCAAAGAAAACGGCAAGAAAAAACATAAAGAAAACGCTCTCTTAAAAACCGAAAGATTCTATTACAAGCATGTAATCTTCGGCCCCACAGGACTGCTCAGCCGTAAAGCCCAGCTCAAGAATGACTTTAAGATCATTAAATACGGAAAATTCAATAAAGAAAAAGTCGTGGTGATAAGAGCCACGCCTAAAAATGAAAGAGAGGTCAGCCATCTTTATGGTGATGTCTGGGTCAGTCGAGATGACTTTCGAATCTTGAAAATCGAATGGAACCAGCAGTCTCTCCAAGATTATGAAAAAATGGAAAAAATAGCTGAGCAATCCAACGCCGTGCCTCAAACAATCCTCATATCAGAATACGGATATGAACACAACGGCATCCAGTTTCCCAGTAAATACACTATAAAAGAGATCTATGAATCAAAAACATGGAAAAAAAGACGCAATAAAAAATCAGAAACCATAGTGACCTACAAAGACTATAAATTTTTTACTGTTGAAGTTGAAATCAAATAGGGCCAATCATGAAAGCTAGTCTTTATATATTAAGTATTCTTTTATTCCATTTATTTTTCTCTGTTGGATCTTCCTTAGAGTCAGATTTGAATCAATCAAGAAAAGAACAGGAAGAACTGCGGCATGAAGTCAAAGTCACTCTGAAATTGATCCAGGTCTATATAACAGACAAAAAAGGAGATCCTGTCACCGATCTTAAAAAAGAAGACTTCACTCTTTATGATAACGGCAAACTCCAAAAAATCATAGGTTTTGAAAAGCACTTTCTGGCCCTTCCTGTTAAAGAAAAAGACACTGCGCCGGAAGAAGAAAAAAAGCCCGAATCGGAACAGGACCTTTCCCCGCAGATGAACCGTAAATTCTTCTTTCTTTTTGATGCCATAAGAAATCTCCCTTACAACATAAACAAATCAAAAATAGCGGCCCTTCATTTTCTGGACACTCAGCTCAAACCCACTGATGAAGTGGCGGTTTTATCATTCCATCGCGTAAAGTTCCTTATCCTGCATCAGTACCTGACCACAGACCATGAAAAAGTCCGCAGAGTCATCAAAGAAATGATACTGCTCACCGAAGTGCCTAAGGGAGTGCCCCTCAATCCCAGCAGAGCAGTCCCAATGCCTTCGGGCAAAGAACATCTGTCAACACCGACCTATACAGAAAAACAAGCCAAAGCCAATATATGTACCAACCAACTGAGAGACCTGGCCAAATCCTTTCGCTCCATACCCGGAAACAAATCAATCATTTACTTTTCACAAGGATTTAACAGGAGCTTGCTCTTTTCTCCTGACCAAACATTGCTTGAAAAATACCAGGACACCGGCAAAGAACTGGGTTCCTCCAGCACCGCTGTCTATGCGGTAAACACAATGGGCGGAGGTGGCGAAGAATCCCTAAAAATGATCTCTGATCTCTCCGGAGGTAAATATTTTGAGAACGTGGAGTACTATCAGGAGATCGCCCGGAACATCCATGAAACAACAGGCAATTACTATGTCCTGGGCTATTATATCGATGACAAATGGGACGGCGCCTTTCATGAGATCAGCGTGAAGGTCAAAAGAAAAGACTGCACCGTGCGGTCTCAATCCGGGTATTTTAATCCCAAACCGTTTTCAGAACTGTCTGAGTTTGAAAAAAAACTTCAACTTATTGATCTGGCTCTCAATGAACATCCGTATCACCAGATCCCTGCTGAAATTCCCTCTCTTGCTCTAACTGTCCCCGGTGATAAACAAACCACTCTGGTCCTCTTGTCCAGGCTGCCGCTTGATACACTGAGCGAAGTCATCCTGAACCAGATAGAATTGGCTGCTTTTGTTATTGATGAGCAGAAAAACATGATTGACTCCAGAATGGGTGAATTGACCATACATGATATGGATAAAGAGAATGTCTTTCATTATATTCTCTTGTCTGTACCGGATGGAAATTATGAAAACTGTATCGTCCTTCGAAACCAAAAAACAGGAAAGGCAGCTGTGGCCCGCTCATCCATCGAGGCCTCCTCTCCGCCAGAAACCGGCCTGCTTCTTTACCCCCCGTTGCTCCTGGAACCGGAAAAGAAAGCTTTTTATATCCACACATTAAAAGAAGAAAAAGACGAAAAAACCGAACAATCCCCTTCCATCAAAGATATCTATCCTTTTCTGGCTTCATCTGTTTCTCCTGTAATCGGCAGAATAGAAAAAGAGACTTCTAAAATATTGGCTGTTGTGGCAAATTCGATCCGGGGAATTGAAAATCCGGATATCCGTCTTACAGCTGAGGTTATCAACCAATCCACAAAAGAAAAAATCCTGCTGGACAGCCAAATCATATCAGTCGAGAACAGAGAAACAGCCGATATTCTTTTACTGGAATTGGAGCTCCCAGTTCTTGATTCAGGAGAATACTTCCTTGAGTTCACAGTGCTGGAAAAGAAAACAAGAAAAACATCCCGTCAAAAAACAGGGGTGTTTCTGATCTTTTAATACAGACCTGATTTTAATTCACTCATACCGCAGGCTCTGTGACGGATCTGATAAGGCTGTTTTTACAGTTTTAAAACTTACGGCAAAAAATGCAATAAATAAAAGCAGTAATGCATTAATGAGAAAAATCTCAGGCCCGAGAGTCATGCGGTATGCAAAACTCTGCAGCCATTTATTCATGAGGATATATCCTAGAGGAACGGCTGCTACATAAGCAATCAGAACCAGTTTCATAAAATCAACGGAAAGAAGCCAGACAATGTCTCTAACCGATGCTCCCAAAACTTTTCGTATTCCGATCTCCTTCACTCTCTGAGATGTGGCATACGTGGTCAGGCCGAACAATCCAAGGCAGGCAATCAAAATGGTAAAGAAAGTAAATGTGATAAAGATTTTTTCCAGCCGTTTCTCCTGGGAATACTGAAGATTAAAACTTTCATCAAGAAAGAAAACTTCCATGGGGTAACCTGAAAAAAACTCATTCCAAATCTCTTTTGCATGTTTGATCGCTGCCCCATACCTGCCATTCTGAATCCGGAGCATGAAATAACTGTTAGAAGAACGGTAACCGAACATCATGGGCTGTATTTTCTCCTGAAGGCCATGATGGTGATAATCATCAATCACTCCGATGACCATTCCATCCGGCTTTCCGGAACCGGGAGAAGAGAACTCCTTTCCTATGGATTCAGCAGGTGAGTTCCACCCCGCTGCTTTAACAGCCGCCCGGTTGATCACAACGCCTCTTGTGGCATCTGTGGGAAAAGAGGGATCAAAAGACCGTCCTGAGAGAATCTTTAGATCCAGGATTTTATCGAAGTTATAGTCCACAGGAATGTACTCAAGGTCAAGGCTTTTTCCTTCAGGCCATCCTTCAGGAAAAGATATCTGGCCCCGCCAGCCATTCCGGCCAGGAACAGCTCCCATGGAAGAGACCTGTTTGACAGCTGTATTATCAACTAAGGACTCCATAAGTACAGTATGACGTCTGGAAAGAACATCTCCAGGTGCATGCCGGGCATCTATGACCATCACCTGCTCAGATTCGAAACCCAGAGCCTGATTCTGCATGTACCGGAGCTGCCGCATAACCACAAAGGTCCCTATAATCAAAATACTGGAAATCAAAAACTGTGTTATGACAAGCCCCTGACGCATTCTGACTCCTTTCCTGTTCAGAGAAAAACGGCCACGGAGTACAGCGATAGGGCGAAAGGCTGATAAAGAAAGAGCCGGATAAATCCCAGCGAGCACACTAATAACCGCAAGAAGCCCTATTATGACCAGCACGGTCTCAAGCGTGAACAACTGGGATGTTGTGTAGTTTTTAGAAGTGAGATGGTTAAACAGAGGAAGCATCAAAACCGCAAGATCTACGGCAATGAATACAGCTAGAAAGCATGTAATGAACGACTCGCCGAGAAACTGCCGGATCAGCATCGATCTGCTGGAGCCGACCACCTTTCGCACACCTACCTCTTTGGCCCGGCTCAGAGACCGGGCAGTTGCCATATTGATGAAATTGGCACCGGCAATGACCAAAAG
Source organism: uncultured Eubacteriales bacterium (assembly GCA_964611275.1). GTDB lineage: Bacteria > Acidobacteriota > Aminicenantia > Aminicenantales > Aminicenantaceae > WJMT01. The sequence continues at coordinate 9,639 of CAZSZS010000215.1, read as the reverse complement.
AAAGATCCCGACACAAATGAGCAGATAGACATAGGCAATATTGCTCTTAGTTCCCAGCCAGTTTCCTGAATCCGTGTAGAGGTAAATCCGCTCCAGAGGCTCGAGGCCCAACTGGTAGTTAGCCCCCCATTTGTCAAGGATTTCTCCGGCATGTTTTCGGGGCAAATCCTTTATTTTTTCCGCGAACTGCTGGCTGTCCACACCTTCATGAAGAAGGACATAATTGATAACGTTCAAATCGAGCCAACCCCCGGTCATCTCTTCATCAAATCCCTTCCCCCACATTGATTGAAGCGTATTGAATGAGAGAAGGGCATCGAAACGGATATGGGACTGTTGAGGTATCTGAGCCACGCCGCTAACTTTAAAAGAATAAGAATCTCCCAAAATGACGGTTTGGCCTAATGCCGGGGCATCGCCGAAAAGTATACCTGCCAATCGTTCTGAAAGCACAAGGGAGTATGGATCAGAAAGAGCTTGATCCCGGCTCCCTTCAAGCAGAGGGAAATCAAACACTTTGAAAAAATCAGCATCAGCGTATTTCATGTCTTCAAAAAGATATTGCCCCTTCATTTTTATGGGGAAAGTGGGATAAGTCCTCATGTAAACAACAGCTTCTACTTCAGGGTATTCTTCAAGGAGGATATTCCCGTAGGGCCACCCCACAGTGCTGCCAAGACGGTATATCCGGTCACTTTTTGTATGAAACCGGTCATAGGAAAGCTCCTCCCGAATAAAAACAGAGATTAAAAGGCAGGCTGCGAGCCCCAGCGCCAAACCCCCGATATTGATGGCTGCAAATCCCTTTTGACGTCTAAAAATACGCACGGCTATTTTAAAAATGCCCTTAATCATTTATAGACTCCAACATTTTTATTAAGATAAATTGTGCAATTTTTATGCCAAAATGAATATCGGATAAAATCAGGTATGGAAAAGCTTTTCTTCTTTTAAAATATGTCCGCTTTTGTTACACCCGGTGTTCGCCTTCGGACATAAACTCTTTCAACACTTCACCCTCTGCCTGGATCACAATCCATGCATCAGGGAATTAGATTAAGATGACAGAAAAAAGATTTCGGAGCTAAAACTTATTTCTTCCCGGCCTTGGGAAGCATAAAGACCAATACGTACAGGGCTCCCACTCCGACCAGAGCGTAGACTATCCTTGAAATGATAGACATAGCTCCAAAGATAGTTGCCACCAGATCGAAACTAAAAATTCCAACCAGCAGCCAGTTTAAGCCGCCAACGATAATAAGGATCAAACAAATCCAATCCAAGACATTGAGTTTACCCATTTCTTCCTCCATCAAAATTTTTAACAAAAAATAATGGCGCTTTTTTTCCCTATTCTGTTTATTTATCAATTAAGGTTAGGAAAGTCAATAAAAAAAATCAACATTATTAGTTTCAAACTCGCCAATAATAAGTCTGCTGCTCCCCAGTTTTAACCAACGGTTTTTGATGACTTTTATTTCTTGTTCTTTAAGGAATCTTTTCAATCCCCCCTGTTTTAAAAATTGCTGTCCATTCCTGAAGTGTTCCTCGCCTGCCAACCTCTCGATGAAATAAGTCACCATTCTCCCCAATCTGGAAGGAAAATCTATTGGTATCTCATAATCTATTATGAGCAATTTTCCATTCTTTTTAAGCATTCTTTTGGCTTCCCTTATCATTTTGCCCCGAACAGCCACCGATTTTTCATGAAGCGCATAGGAAATGACAATCGACTGGAATTTATTGTTTTTAAAAGGGAGGCTTGCTCCATCCCCGCAAATAAAAGATGCATAGGATGTTCTGGATTTTGCATACTCCAGTACATTTCTGTCTATATCAACGCCAACCGCATTCCCTTTTTTTATGAATCTACACTGAGCTCCTGTTCCGCAGCAAAGGTCAAGAACTGGGAACAAGCGAAATTCGTTTATAGAGGAAGCCACATATTTCCTCATCTTTTTAAGGGCTGTTCCCAAAAAGATATCATACAACCATCCATTTATATTGTTTGCTATGGTCCCAGTCCTAAATAAGAGCATACATTCATTATACAATAAAGGTTTCTATAATGTTTTTTATTTTCTTTCTTGCTGAATATTGTATATAATATGAAAAATTTCCAATTGCGATATGATTAATGAAAGCCATAATATTATGTGCAGGAAGAGGAATCAGACTTCTTCCGTATACACAAGAGATTCCTAAGTGTCTTCTTAAATTCAGCACAAAAAGTATCCTGGAATACGCCATTGAAAACTTTAAAAAAGTTGGAATAGAAAAAATCCTGCTTGTCACTGGATTTAAAGAAGAGCGGATCAAAGAGCTTATTAAAGAACGTGGCTATTCCCACATAAGTTATGTCACCAATCATGATTATTTGAGAACAAACACAGCCTTCTCTCTTAATCTTGCCCTCAGACATATGGATGATGATTTCATTCTCATTAACGGAGATGTGATCTTTGACTGGACTATCCTGACCGACCTCCTTAACCATCCTAAAAAAAATTGTGTGGTCGTGGATAACAGCATCGATCTGGACGAAGAAGAAGTCAAAGTCATCACGCAGGATGGGATTATATCCAGAATAGGAAAGGACCTGAATCCAGACAGGTGTATGGGAGAAGCTATAGGCATCAACAAACTATCCCGGAGCACCATCCTTCCCCTGGTTAACGAATTCAATTCTCTAGAGAAAAATGGAGAGCTCAACCACTTTTTTGAAAAGGGATTTGACATTCTGGCACATAAATCCTGCCCATTAGGATTTCTCCTGACTGATAAGCCCTGGGCAGAAATTGATACCCAGGATGATTTCAATTACGCGAAAGATGAAATCTATGCAAAACTTTACAACAAAAAGTGAATACCTGAAAGCGGTTAAAAAGGCCGAACATCCCTTAATCTCCCAATATATTAAGGTCAATGCCTGGATAAACCGGCCTCTGGCATGGCTCCTTGTCAAGGCACTGAAACCGACAAATGTTACTCCGAACCAAGTCTCTGTAGCCTCTTTTTTGATTGGAACAGCAGGAGCTATCTGCTTTACTACGGGGAGACCTTCCTTGTTTATAGCAGCAGGTATTCTGGCCCAACTCTCTTCAATCGTGGATTGTGCTGACGGAATGCTGGCCCGTGCCAAAAACCTAGGGACAGAGTACGGCAAATATCTGGATATTTTCTTGGATCGGATCTTAGAGTTTCTTCTATTTGCCTCTATCGGATTAGGAGCGTACCGCGCCTCCGGACAGAACATATGGCTCACTCTCGCCCTCCTGGCATCTACCGTTTACTTTTTGCACGTCTCCCTCTATTACATAACCATCCATTATTTTCAAAATAAAACAAGAGGAGATGTCAGTGAGGCCAGAGCGCTTCTGCTCTTCCTTATAATGGCCTTCGCCGTCATAAATCGGCTTGATATTGCGATCTGGACTTTATTGGTAGTCAGCTCCCTTATTAATCTTTATATAATCTTTGACTTTTTTCTTTCTCAGGTTAAAAAGAGCACCTTTTCATAAAAATTCCCAGTCAGTTCCAAAACTCTCAACAAATTAATTCCAAACATCAGCTTTCAGCTTTTTCTTTTTTAAATCAGATTTAAGGTTTTGGCAGGAAGCCAAGTATGGCCATTGCAAAATACAGATAAACCATTATAAGAAGGAGTCCTTCTGCTCTCCCTACCTTATGTCCTGTAGAGAAAAAGAGCTGAAGGATTATGGAAGAAAAGATAAAAAATGGGAGAATGAATGTTTGAACCTGAGATGATACAGGAACCGGATGGATTATCGCGGCTACTCCCAATATAAAAAGACAAGTAAAAATATTGGTCCCATAAACATCTCCAAGAGTAATGTCAGTTTTCTTCTTTAAAGCGGACAAGATCCCGATGGATGTTTCTGGTATAGACGCACCGATCCCTATCAAAACCAGGCCCATTACAAGTTTAGGAATATGCGCTATGAATGCGATTTTCAGACCACTCCTCAGCACGACTTCAGCACTGGCCAACATAATGAAGGTGACTATGACGAGAATGAATATTTCCTTCCATTTTATCAACTTTTTTCCGGTGACGGTTGGAACCTTTTTCCTTTCTTTTCTCTCTTTTGTATAAACTGAGTAAATATATGGAAAATACAAAATCACAAGGACAGCCCCCTCCCATCTTGATATCCCATCTGGTACGAGAACGAGAATAGCCGCACTGGAAAGCAACATCCATACACTGTCTCTTTCCTCAATGATCATTTTGACATGAAAAGGCCTGATAACCGCAGCCAGGCCTAATACAACAAGAAGAGTAAAGATGTTTGACCCGACCACAGTTCCCAGGGAAACGTCAGAAGTATGCTTCAATGCAGCAAGAATGGAAACAAGAAACTCAGGAAGAGACGCAAGAGCAGAAAGAGCAAGGAGAGTGATGGCTATTTCGGATACACCAAAGGCACGAGCCATTCTCTTTACTCGGACCAATACTTGATCTGATGATTTCCACAGCACAATGAGAGAGACAAGTAATAGAAAAGACCAGAGTAACAATTAATTGCTCCTTCTTATTTTATGGATCTTTACTTAAATCCATTTGTACGTCAATAACTTTATCTCCTTATTTGGTTCTTGTTTTCAGTAATCTCTGTGAATAACTTCTATAACTTCCCTCCCCCATAAAGGAAAGGATAAAGACCATCAAGAGAACTACCACTGTAAGAGGAGAACTTTTTATCTCATAATAAATAAGAATGCCCAACGAAGCAACGCAGCCAATAATGGATAACCAGATAAGATAGGGATTGGCTCCTGTTTCTCTGTGCAATCTCAAATGGGCCATACTAACCGCCGCATATATTAAGAGAAAAGAAGCGCTCCCCATCAGAGCCACCCCCTCCAATCTAAACAAATTGACAATAATCACAACCAAACCAGCTGTTATGAAAAGTCCTTCTGAATTTCTTCCCCAGATCTTCCTCTCAAAATTTCTGGGAAGTTCTCCTTTTTTCGCAATCGTATAAATGACATTTGTCCCTCCATAAAGAGTCGCATTAATAGCTGATGAGGTTGAAAAAAGAGCCGCAACAGCCACTATCTTAAATCCGATCAAACCCAGAAACGGCTTGGAAGCCGCTGCCAGCGCATATTCTTTTGCGTTTATGATTCCAGAAAGGGGAAGGTTCCCAAGAACAGTCAGACAAATACCTGTATAGATGATGATGACAAGAATAACACTTATATACAAAGCCTTAGGAAGAGTCTTCTCCGGATTTTCCATGTCCTCAGCTGCATTTGTAATCAAACCAAATCCCTCATAGGCGACAAAAACAAGCCCCGCACCAAAAAAGACATTGGATATTTTTGGCCAGAGCGAAAAAGATAAAAAAGACGGCTTTGTAAAGACAAATCCGGCAATAACAAACATGAGCAATATACCCACCTTAACGGAAACGATTAACAACTCCGACTTTCCAACAGCTTTGGCACCTATAAAATTGACGGCTGTAAAAATAATAACGATAACCGTTGCAAAAATATTCAACCAAATACCAGACGCATTTTTTGGAAGAAATGTAATGGCATATCCTCCAAAAGCTTTGGCATAAAGAGCCATCACAAATACATACCCTATCCAGAGCATAATGTTGAATCCGCCGCTCAAAATCCCATCTCCGAATCCTCTGACTAAAAATTCAACCGGTCCTCCTGCAGAAGGAAATTTCGCACCAAGTTTTGCAAACGAATATGTGCTTAGCAAAGCGACCATTCCAGCAATAATAAAGGAAACATACATGGCATTGCCTGATACTTTTGCCGCTATACCTAAGATGGAGAAGATCCCTGCACCTATCATCCCTCCCAGTCCTATTGAAATAGCTGACAACAATCCAATAGGCTTTTTTCTCTGCATTTTTCCAACCTTTTCTGAACGGCTGAATTATCCTGGATTAATCATATTATATAGAACACATATATTCAATCAATGAAAACACAAAGAACCCGAACAGCTCTTGGTCACTCTAAAGGCATTAAAGGCGATGAAAGAATACATAAAAGATTTTATTCTTTTACCCGCTCTGCTTCATATATCCCGTCTGGTTGTATAAGTTCAAGAGCTGTCACCTGTCCTTTATCATCTATATTGAATCTCAAACCGATCACCTTAACCTGTCTAAGCACAAACTCTTCTCCCAAAACAGGTTCCAGCTCATATTCCATCTGGCCGGGGATGTAGAGCGTTAGCCTGTTCCCTTTCAAACTGATGGTCAGGATCTGATCAATAAGCGTGTATTTGCCGGCAAACTGCTTGAGGTAACCCGGATCAAAAAGCCGGGCACTCGGTTTTTTCTTGAAAACGATCTCTTCCATAGTGGATTCAAAAGGAGCTTCCAGCTTCGCCACCAATCCGTTTACATTGGTGCGGAAAGTGAGTTTCATATCCTCAAAAGTCGGGTCATCCGCTTTTTTCCCGTTGAATGTCTCATAATGCCAGTGTTCCAGTGGAGTGGTTATCCCATTATAGGTGAAAAAGAGGCTCCCGGTCTTTTGAAATACTTTGATATCCCCGTATCCGGGATGATTGTAGTCACCGGTATAGTCTTCTATTTGATGGCTGGGTTGTGTGCCCTTCACCTGGCGCGTTTGCTTTTTCTTTTCCGCTTCCTCTTCGGCTTCTTCTCCTTTTTCTCTTCTTTCAGCTGCCAGGCCGATCCAGTCTTTGGGCTCCATTTCCATTATGATATCCGTGGCATGCCGGATGAGAAGCTCTGGAAGAGCAGCTCCGTTTTTGTTTGCCAGCACCACAAATCCCAGTCCATCTCTGGGCAGCATACTGACCATGGCTGAAAATCCATCGATATTTCCCCCGTGATGAATCCGGCTGTGTCCCCTATAAGTATCCACAAACCAACCCATGCCATAGTCAGCAGGAGTCACTTCAGGTATGGCCGGTGTCCCCCCTGTAGGCATATGAGCCAGATGCATATCTTCCAGCGTCTGGGCATTGATGATCGGCTTGCCATCGATCATCCCCTTATTGAGATGGACAAGAAGCCACCGGCTCATCTCATTCACACACGAATTGATGGAGCCGGCCGGACCGATATTAGTGATGTTCCGAAACGGAATCCGCTTGATCTCGCCGTCCTCCTCTCGGTAAGGAAGGGCATAATCGTCATCCTTTTGTGAATCCACTACTGAGAAATTAGTCCTTTCCATTCCCAGAGGTTCAAGCACATGGGAGCGGATAGCCTCTTCCCACGGCTGCTCTGTGAGCACTTCCACCAGGTAACCGGCTGTAAGGAACATCAGATTGTTGTACTGAAATCTCTCCCTCAGATCAGCCGTAGGCTTGAGATAAGCCAGTCTTCTGACGAACTCCTCACGCGAAGCCTGGTAGTTGTTGTACCAGACCAGATCATGACGGGGAAGTCCCGAGCGGTGAGTCACCAGATCCCGGGGTGTCAGATGCTGGCTGGCAAAAAGATCATAAAGCTCAAACCAGGGGATGTAGTTGTGTACAGGTGTCTCCCAATCCAACTTCCCTTCATCCACCAGAGTCCCCATAGCAAAAGTGGTAAAGGCTTTAGAAGCTGACCCTATGGCCAGGAGTGTATCTGCCGTCATAGGGATCTTGTTTTCCACATCACGGAAGCCGTACCCTTTGGCTATAATGACCTCATCGTCTTTGACCACTGCCACAGCCACTCCAGGCACTTTAAGGCTTTCCAGTCCCCTCATAACGAGTGCGTCAAAATCCGCCAATGCTTTTTTAGCTTTGACAACAGGGCTGACTTCCCGTTCGAGGACAAACGGAAATGCCTGTCCGCTCTGAGTGAAATCTCCGGTGATTTGAGACCCATCTTCACTGAATATTCCTTTAAAAGCCGGTTCCCCAGGGATCCCGCTCATTTCAAAAGCAACACTGTCGCCATCCAGAGTGATGTTCTCAAGCGGCAGGTTTTTAGCATCCTGGGCAGGGATGGATATCTTGCCTTCCCACGAGCCGTCATCTTTCTGGCTGAAATCAATAAGAATTTCGAGCTTCATTCCAGGTATGTCAATGGACCCCTCCCAGTGGCCGGACAGCGAAGCTTTTTGACCGGACAGAGCCGATTGAGGAATAAGCATAAAAACAAGGCATAAATACAATACAAAATATGTTCGCATCTTTTTCATTGAACTCCTCCTTCTCATAAATACGGAAACTTTTTAATTGGGTTCCATATAATATTAGAGAAATGAAAGAAAATATGTCAACAAAAACAAAATGACAGGAATGATATCCTTAGCCTTCAGTCTATTTTCAATGAAGTTCGGATGACTTTTGGAAAAGGATCGGTCTGGATAAAATAAAAATTTTCTTGAGAATCAATGGTGACGAGCTCTCTTCCACCGGGCAGCTCAACTCTTCTGAGAAACTGTCCTTCGCTATTGAAAAACTCGAGAAAATGTTTGATATCATATTTTTTTTCATCTTTTTTTTCCACCAAGCGCAGAGAGTTGATGAGATATTTTTGGGGCACTACAAAACACGGTCCGGAACAGTCTGAAGGTCCCACGGTGACTCTCATGCTGCCTTTGATGTTGGTAACCTTTATATCAGGAGGCTTGAGCTTTGAATTTCTCTTGATTTTGCTCATAAGATTTCCTTCGAGGTCGTATGTTCTGATTTCATACTGATCTGGAAGAGAAAAATATATCTTGTTGCCTATCAGTTGAATCCCCCCGCCTCCTATAGAGACACCGCCGCCCATAGATAGTTCAGGACCGTATCTATACTCATCAGGAAATTCTTTGATAAACTTTCCGTCCTCAGTGCAGTACTCCGCAGCTACTCCGGGTCGTCCCCTCACAAAAAGACTTACCAAGATTCGACCGTCTGGAAGGAAAAAGAAATCATGCCAGCTCTTATCCAACCTAATAGACCTCAAATAGTTGCTTTCCACAGTGAAAAAATGAACGCGCTGTCCGTCTCCTACCACTACTTCTTCTTCCGGAGAAAGGGAGACGTCTCGGGGATATTGAAATTCTCCTGGCCCCTGACCCTTTCGTCCGACTTTCCATATAAACTGGCCCTGTTTGCCGAATTTGATGACCCTGTGATTGCCCGCATCCAAAACATAAATATTCTGTTCTGAATCCACAGCCAAATCCCTAAGCCTGTAAAACATAAGATAATCGGCTCCTTGTTCCTGACCCAGAATCAGACTTTCTTCAAAAGAGATATCCTTTCCCTCATCTCCTTCCCATAATCCCGGACCTCTGTTCTCCACAATTTTCACATCCCCCTGAGTATAAATCTCTCCTTCCCATTTGTCTTTGGCACAGTTAACGCAAAATAACACCAGAACAAACATTATTAACACTTTTATTTTCTTCATTTAAAACCCTCTTAATTCATTTTAAGTCATATGTTTATTGTTCCTATTCCTCCCATGCCATTTTGTATACGGATAATTGTCTGAATCCGCTTCGTTTTTCCTGGACGCAATAAACTTTTTCTCCTTTGGATTTGGCTAACAGACGTCCGTAGTTCTGATAAGAGGCATTAAGACTCATACGGGCTATAAAAACACCATCCTTATTGAATATATCGTACATATGTTCCCCTGGATTTTCACCGGGCTCATAGGTCATCACATACAA
>CAZSZS010000214.1:0-20274 GCA_964611275.1 uncultured Eubacteriales bacterium | reverse complement strand
GACCTGGTAGAAAAAATCATCAATAAAGGATATGACCTCAGATTTTTTCACTCGGAACTGATCAAACACTTCAGAGATCTTCTTTTGGTGAGCTCGCTGAAAGACACAGGGGATTTGCTGACTCTCGACGATTCGGAGTTAAAAAAGATGAGAAAACGGATTGAAAACGCCAGCTCAGATGAAATATTGCACTGCCTCAATGCGCTTCAGAACGGAGAACAGGGATTGAAGTATTCTTCGCATCCAAGGATATATTTTGAAGTATTGATCGTAAAAATATGTCAGTTTAAAAAAATAGTGCCTATCCAGGATATCATTGAGGAAGTGAAAGCACTTAAGGGAAAGGCTGAATTCGATGTTCAAACATACGAAAAAAAAGGTAACATAGACCCCAAAAAAAAAGAAAGTAAAGTCAAAAATGGGCACAGTGCAAAATCGGTTCCGGTCGAAAAAAAACAGAATCCTTTAACAAATAACAAAAAGAACAGTGTTTTAAAAGAGCCAAAAGTGGAGGAATTTCTCAGCACTTTTAAAGCTCGCATTCTGTCTGTAGATAAGGAAGAAAAAAATCATTAAGCTTAAAAATTAACTATATGAAGGAGAGAAAAAAATGAAAGGCGTCGGGAATTTGCAGAAAATGCTCAAACAGGCTCAAGAGATGCAGGAAAGGATTAAAAAAGAAATGGACGAAATGAGAGTGAATGGAAGTAGCGGAGGAGAGATGGTAGAGATCACTCTGGACGGAAATAAAAACATCGTTTCTATAAAGATTGATCCGGAAGTTGTGAATAAAGATGATGTAGAAATGCTCCAGGACTTGATAAGCGCGGCTTTTAATGATGCGTGCGCACAGGTTGATGATCAAGTGAAAGAAAAAATGGGAGCTATGGGAGCCGGTCTCAAGATCCCGGGCTTAACGTGATATAAAATGAAAGGACAACCCCCTCTGACCAGACTTATCGAAGAGATCAAGAAAATACCGGGCATCGGATTAAAAACAGCCCGGAGAATCGCCTATTACATTATAGGACTTGATCAGGATTCTGTGGACAATTTGACTGATTCAATAAGTGATGCAAAGAAAGGGCTTTTTTACTGCTCTGTTTGCAATAATCTGACCCACGTGGATCCCTGCTTTTACTGCACGGAAGAAAACAGAAGTGATGATGTTTTGTGCATCGTGGAGGAACCGTTTAATATCGATTCCATAGAAAAGAGTGGGGTTTATCATGGAAGATATCATGTGCTGCTGGGAGCTTTATCTCCATTAAAAGGAGTGGGCCCTGATGAATTGAAAACCGAGAAAATCATAGAGAGAATTAAAAAGAATAAGTTTTCGGAAGTCATCATTGCCACGAATCCAACGGCTGACGGCGAAGCCACAGCGGCCTTTCTGACAAAGGTATTGAAAGACTTCGGTGTCAGGTTAACCAGATTGGCTATGGGTCTTCCGGTCGGTTCTGACATTGATTATGCCGACCAGGTAACCATTAAAAAATCTCTGGAAGGAAGAACAGAGATCAAATAATAAATTAATACAAACGTCATAATAAGAGAGGAGATCATTATGAAGAAAAAGTTTGAACCCATTGAAGGCAATACAGCAGCAACTCACGTAGCTTATGCTTTTAGTGAAGTCGCTGCCATATACCCCATAACACCATCATCCTTAATGGGGGAGCTTGCCGATTCATGGGCTGCGCAGGGAAGAAAAAACATATTCGGACAGACAGTGGATGTCGTTGAGATGCAGTCCGAGGGTGGAGCCTCGGGAGCTGTACATGGAAGCCTTTCCGCAGGAGCTCTGACAACCACATTCACCGCTTCTCAAGGATTGATGCTTATGCTGCCGAACATGCATAAAATAGCCGGAGAAATGCTTCCAACCGTATTTCATGTATCTGCACGGTCACTGGCATGCCAGTCATTATCTATATTTGGTGACCATTCAGATGTCATGTCTGCAAGAAACACAGGATTCGGGCTGATCGCATCCGGTTCTGTTCAGGAAACCATGGACCTGGCTATTGTCGCCCATCTCGCTGCTTTGAAATCGAAAGTGCCGTTTGTGCATTTCTTTGACGGATTCAGGACTTCGAATGAGATACAAAAAGTCGAGATGATCCCTTATGAGACCATGGCCGAGCTGGTTGAGATGAAGTATGTGGAGGAATTCCGCTCACGCGCCATGAATCCGGAAAGGCCTTTTCTTAAGGTCGGCGCTCAAAATCCTGATGTGTATTTTCAGGGACGCGAGACCGTGAATCAGTATTATGACAGAGCTCCTGATATCGTGCAGGAATGTATGGATAAGGTGGCGAAGAAAATCGGAAGGCACTATCATTTGTTTGATTATGTAGGGGCACCGGACGCTGATAAAGTCATTGTTTCCATGGGGTCAAGCGTTGAGACGATTGAAGAAGCTGTCAATTTTCTCAGAGAAAAAGGAGAAAAGGTGGGAGCTATTAAAGTCAGGCTCTATAGACCTATCTCTGCAAAAGCCCTTTTGTCTGCCCTGCCTGACAGTGTAAAGAAAATCGCTGTTCTCGACAGGACCAAAGAACCCGGTTCTTTAGGAGAACCCCTCTATATGGATGTGATTACAGCTCTGTCAGGAAAAGGGATCGAGGTGATCGGAGGAAGATACGGGCTTTCCTCTAAAGAGTTCACACCAGCTATGGTCAAGTCTGTTTACGATCACCTTGACGGAAAAGCCACTCACGGATTTACAGTGGGGATCGAGGATGATGTCACACACTTGTCACTGCCTGTCGGGGAACCGCTTGATTCTGAACCCGAAGGAGTGGTCCGGTGTAAGTTCTGGGGGTACGGCTCCGATGGAACCGTATCCGCCAATAAGAACTCTATCAAAATCATCGGAGACAGCACGGATATGTACGCACAGGGCTATTTTCAGTATGATTCAAAGAAATCAGGCGGAGTCACCATCTCCCATCTTCGTTTTGGAAAAGAGAAGATCCAGTCCCAGTATTTGCTGGATACGGTCGATTTTGTGGCGCTTCATAAGTCTTCTTACATAGGAAGATACGACATCCTTAAAGGAATAAGAAAAAACGGGACTTTTTTGCTTAATTCAAACTGGAAAGCAGCAGATGTTTTTGAAAACCTGACTAAAAAGATGCAGAAGGCCATCATTGACAAGAATATTAAGGTCTTTAACATCGATGCTCTCAAGATAGCGAACGAGGTCGGTCTGAGGAACAGGATCAGCACCATCATGCAGGCTGCTTTCTTTAAGATCTCGGGTGTTCTTCCGGAGGATGAAGCACTGAAGTTGATCAAAGAAGCCATCAAGAAGACATTTATGAAAAAGGGCGAGGATATTGTCAAAATGAACTGGAAAGCGGTCGACAGGGCCTCAGAGGCGCTTGAAGAGGTTCCCATTCCTGATAAGATAGGAAAATCCGCTCCGGAAATAAAACTGATTTCTGACGATGCCTCGGACTTCGCTAAAAGCGTTATTGATCTCTCCATGCATTTTGAGGGAGATAAGATCAAAGTATCCCAGATGCCTCTTGACGGAGCTGTCCCAACCGGAACAACGAAGCTGGAAAAGAGGGGCGTCGCCAACATGGTGCCTAAATGGATACCTGATAACTGCATCCAGTGTAATCAGTGTTCTCTGGTATGTCCTCATGCTACGATCCGGCCCAAACAGATAGATCCTGAAGACTTGAAAGACGCACCTGATAGCTTTGTGACTTTAAAATCGCGCACCAGGAATGACAGAGATTTACAGTATAGACTCCAGGTTTATGTTGAAGACTGTGTCGGGTGTGAGAATTGTGTGGAGGTCTGTCCTACCAAAGAAAAAGCCCTTGAGATGGTTCCCATAGAGGAAGCAAGAAAAGCCGGAGAGGTGGAAAACGAGAAATTTTTTGAAGAACTTCCTGATAATGTTCTGGACGGAGCGCAGAAAACAACAGTAAAGGGAAGCCAATTTCTCCTGCCCTATCTTGAATTTCACGGAGCTTGCGCCGGGTGCGGAGAGACACCGTATGTCAAACTGGCCACCCAGCTCTATGGAGACAGGATGATCATTGCTAATGCCACTGGTTGTTCTTCCATATGGGGGGGGACGTTCCCTACGGTTCCATACTGTAAGGATAAGAACGGAAGGGGACCCACATGGGCGAATTCTTTGTTCGAAGACAATGCTGAATATGGATTTGGGATGCGTCTTGCTGTTGATTCCAATAGAAAACAGCTTCTTTTTAATATCAATAAGCTGATTGAGATGGGGACGACAAAGGAGCTGTCAAAAGCTCTGCAGCAAAGCAAGGAGCTCTGGACATCCGTGGAAGATGAAGCCAAGCTGGCTGCAGATAAAGTAGTAAACGCTCTTCCCGAAGCGCGCAAAAAGGCTGCCGGAGAAAAGAAGCGGGTTTTGGACAAGATATGGGAGCTCAAAGACCATCTGGTTGATAAAAGCGTCTGGTCCATAGGAGGTGACGGCTGGGCCTATGATATTGGATACGGAGGCCTGGATCATGTTCTGGCAGCTGGAAAGAACATCAATGTTCTTGTGCTGGATACAGAAGTCTATTCAAACACCGGAGGTCAGGCTTCAAAAGCAACTCCTACCGGTTCAGTTGCGAAATTCGCCTCAGCAGGAAAACCTACCAAGAAAAAAGACCTGGGCCGCATGGCCATGTCTTATGGCTATGTGTATGTTGCAGCGGTTGCCATGGGAGCCAACCAGAACCAGTGCCTGAAAGCTTTCTTGGAAGCTGAGTCCTACAACGGACCTTCGCTGATCATTGCCTATGCTCCCTGTATCAACCATGGTTTGGATATGACGAAGACCCAGTCAGAGGAAAAATTAGCTGTAGACACAGGCTACTGGATTCTCTACAGATACGATCCGAGACGGGAGGTAGAGGGAAAGAATCCCTTGGTTCTTGATTCTAAAGAACCCAAACTTGAATATCAGGTATTTCTTGATAATGAAATCCGCTACAGGACATTGGTGCAGCAGCATCCGGAGGCAGCCAAAGTGCTTTTTAAAAGAGCAGCGCAAGAAGCCAGGCAGAGGTATCTTGACTATAAAAAAATGTCCGAAGGATAACTGATTTTCGTGCTTATATGAAGAAGAGAAGTCCAGATTTTATTAGTGTATTCAATGATGTTCTGGGCCCTGTAATGAGAGGGCCCTCCAGTTCCCATACAGCGGGTTCGTACCGCATCGCCTGTATCGCACGAGATTTGCTCGGTGAAGCGCCTGTTGAAGCGGTCTTTACCTTTGGAAAAGACCGGTCATACGCCCAGGTCTATAAAGAGCAGGGAGTTGACAAGGCCTTTGCATCCGGATTGATGGGATGGGGCATAACTGACGATCGCTTCTCTGAAGCCAAAGAGCGTTTTGTGAAAAAGGGGAATCGAATTCTCTTCAAAGAAGGAAAACTAGAAGAGAGACATCCAAATGCCGTACGCATAGAATTAAAGTCAAAACAGGGGAAAAAACTCACACTAGTGGCTAAATCTGTTGGTGGAGGAGCTGTGCTTTTCTGTTCCCTTAATCAGTGGCCTATGAACATAGATGGAAAATCCTATGTGCTTCTTATCGAATGCCAGAAAGAGGAGAAAAAGAACGTATTGAGCCTGTTTGATCTTGAGCCACAAATGAAGATGGATACCTGCTGCAAAAAAGGGAAAACGCTTGTCTGCATCGAACACATTAAACCGTTTAATGAAAAGTCGGTTCTAAAGCTTCACAACAGTCCCGGAGTGACAGGCCTGTGGAAAGCCCTCCCTGTTTTTTTCACAAAACAGGGGAAGGAGCTTTTTTTAAGTGCAGAGGAGATCGTTGATAAGGCTGATAAAACAAAGAAATCCTTAGGAGATCTGGCCGTTGATTATGAATCCAAACTGCTCGGTATTTCACGGGAAAGGGTTATGGAAGAGATGTACGGGCGTTACAAAGTAATGAAGGATTCTGTTGAACAGGGACTGAAAGATGACAATATCAGGATGAGCCTGCTCATCCCGAGTGCTGGAAAGATTATGAAAAAGGAAGCAGCGGGCAAGCTCCTGTTAGGTGGGGTCCATCTGCGGGCTGCAGCCAGAGCTCTGGCTGTTATGCATATCGCTAATAGCGGCGGGATTGTGTGCGCGGCACCGACCGGAGGATCGGCAGGTGTCCTTCCTGGAGTTACTGTGACCCTGCAGAAAGATTTGAAGATAAGCATTCCCGTTCTGGGAAAGGCGCTTTTTGCCGCAGCTGCGGTCGGCCTGATTATAGCGAGAAGAGCGACTTTTGCAGCAGAGACAGCAGGGTGTCAGGCAGAGATCGGAGCTGCGGGAGCCATGGCGGCCGCCTTGATAGTGGAGAGTGCCGGAGGGAATGCCAAACAGGCAGTGGATGCGGCTTGTATTTCTTTGCAGAACACAATGGGGTCTGTGTGTGACCTGGTTCAGGGCATGTGTGAGATTCCCTGCCATACAAGAAATGCGGCTGCGGCTTCAAATGCATTCGTGTGCGCTGACCTTATCATGGGAGGATATGAAAATCCCATTACTCTTGATGATACTGTGGATGCGCTGATGTCAGTCGGCAAAATGCTGCCTCCCGAGCTTAAGTGCACTGCTAAAGGAGGGATTGCCACAGCCCCATCAGCGAAAGCCATATTGAAAAGAAGATGAAAGAGTTTATCTTTATTATTGAATGCTGTATATTGTATATGTTAAATTTATATCAGACAGTTAACTTGAATTATTCAAAAAATCCGGATGTAAGGAATAGTTTGGGTTAATAAAAGGAGGCACAGTGTTCGAACCGAGATTCTATTTTGAAAGAAGAAAAAAGCTTAAAGAAAAAATAGACAGCGGCCTCGTTCTTTTTCTGGGAAACGAGGAAAGCCCCATGAACTATACGGATAATGCCTACCGCTTCAGACAGGACAGTAATTTTCTATACTTTTTCGGGCTTGATTTACCCAGTCTTGCCGGTCTTGTGGATATTGATGAGGACAAGGATATTATTTTTGGAAATGATGTGGACATGGAAGATATCATATGGATGGGAGACCAGCCGTTTCTAAAAGATAGGGCTGCAGAAGTCGGAGTGAAAAAAACTTTGCCCTCTTTTAAGCTGGAAGAAACCCTGATTAAAGCCATGGAACAGGGAAGAAAGGTCCATTATCTTCCTGTTTACAGAAAAGAAACAGCCTTAAAAATTGAAGACTTACTGGGGGTCAAATCGGAAAAGGTCAATCATTATGGTTCGAAAGCCCTTATTAAGGCTGTTGTTGATTTAAGGTCAAGAAAAATCAAGCAGGAAATCGACCAGATCGAAGAGGCTCTGGGTATCACTTATCTCATGCATACAACAGCCATGAGGATGGCGGTTCCGGGAAGATATGAACGAGAGATCGCAGGGACTATTGAGGGAATCGCGATGTCATATGGTGCTGATATTGCTTTCCCTGTCATACTCACAGTGAACGGACAGATCCTTCACAATCATTATCACGGAAACAAATTACAGAAGGGGCAGTTGCTGGTCAATGACTCGGGAGCCGAATCAGTTATGCATTATGCCGGAGATATAACCCGTACCATTCCAGTTGGAGGCCAGTTCACTCAAAAACAAAAGGAGATTTATGAAGTCGTATTAAATGCGCAGCTGAAGGCTATAGAATTCACTGTTCCGGGAAGGAAAAACAAAGATGTGCATATGAAAGCTGTTGAAACCATTGCCTCAGGTTTGAAGGAACTGGGTATCATGAAAGGTGATATCAAAGAGGCGGTCAAGGCAGGAGCCCATGCTCTTTTTATGCCTCACGGTCTGGGTCACATGATGGGGTTAGACGTCCATGATATGGAAGGATTGGGCGAGAATCATGTGGGATATGATGATAAAACAAAAAGGAGCGATCAATTCGGCCTGGCATATCTGAGATTTGCAAAGGAACTGGAACCGGGTTTTGTGCTTACCGTCGAACCGGGGATTTATTTTATTCCCGCTCTGATCGATAAATGGTTCAAAGAGAAAAAGTTCATGGATTACATTGATTATAAAAAAGTTGACCAATACAGGGACTTCGGGGGAATAAGGATAGAAGATGACATTCTTGTAACGGATAAGGGTCACAGAGTGCTTGGAAAACCCATTCCAAAGACAGTTAAAGATGTCGAAGCCATCACTGCAAAAGAATAAAAGAATTAAAAAATTAAATGTTTGGAAAAAGGATATCTCTTTTTAAGCTATTCGGCTTCCATGTCAAAATGGATTTTAGCTGGTTTATACTGGCTTTGCTCATTGTATGGAGCCTGGCCAAGGGACTTTTTCCTCATTTTTATGAAGGTTTTTCAGCAGCCACATACTGGATAATGGGGATAGCTGGAGCCATAGGGCTTCTGTTTTCCATTGTTTTCCATGAGCTGTGGCATTCCCTTATTGCAAGGAAGTTCGGCCTGCCTATGAAAGGCATCACACTGTTTATTTTCGGAGGAGTGGCGGAGATGTCAGAACAGCCCCCAAGCCCCAAAGCCGAGTTTTTTATGGCTATTGCAGGCCCTTTGTCCAGTATTTTTCTGGGAGTCGGGCTGTTGTTGGTTTCGTTTATAGGCGATGGGATCGGCATGTCAAAAGCTCTCAAGGGGGTTATCGAATATCTGGCTTGGATCAACCTGATACTGGCTGGATTTAATCTCATCCCTGCGTTTCCCTTAGACGGGGGAAGGGTGCTTCGTTCTGTTCTTTGGGGATGGAAAGAAAATATCCACTGGGCAACCAATATTTCTTCTAAGATCGGTTCTGCTTTTGGATTCGGGCTGATATTGTTCGGAGTGATCGAGGTCATTGCCGGCAATTTCATAGGAGGAGCCTGGATGTTTCTTATCGGGCTGTTTATCAGAAGCTCCTCTCAAATGTCCTATAAGCAGATGGTATTGAGAAACTCGCTGCACGGAGAGAAAGTAAGCAAATACATGGTTCCTGACCCAGCAGTGGTTTCTCCTGAGATCTATCTGGAAGAACTTATCGAGGATTACATATACAGATACCATTACAAGATGTATCCGGTTGTTGAGGAAGGAAAGCTCATAGGATGTGTCGAGCTGAAAAACGTCAAGGATATTCCAAAAGAGGAAAGAGCTTTTAAGAAAGTAAGGGATATTATGGAGGAGTGTAGTGGGTCAAACACGATCAGCCCAAATGAAAATGCAGAAAAGGTACTCTCTCTCATGCAGAAGAAAAACAGGAGCCGGTTGATGGTCGTGGAAGGGGACAAGCTGGTCGGAGTCATATCCATTAAAGACCTTATGGATTTTCTTTCCATAAAAATTGACCTTGAACGATGAGGGCACTTGTATTTTTTTTACTCAGGGCCGATCATCACTTCGATTCTATGCGCCGGGTCAAGGATTTCACGAATATAAGAATTCATCTCTTCAAGGCCGATACTATCTATTTCCCCGAAGATATTTTTAAAAGAGTCAAGACCAAGTTCCATGATTTCAAAATAGGCTAGGATTGCTGTCCTTGCTCTTTTTGTTTCATTCGAACGCAAGAAGGAGGCTTTGGTATATTCTTTGGTCATTTCAAGTTCCTGACTATCAATGCCGTTCTCATAAAGGGAGTCTAGCGTATCACAGATAGCTTCTGAAGCGGTCTCTTTTTTCACATTCTCTGTTTCCATCAAGGCTTCCAGCATTCCACCGTTCCTAAAATAACTGATTTCAGCGCCGACATTATAAGCAAGCTTTTTTTCTTCTCTCAACGGCCACAATCTTGAACCGATTCCTTTTCCCACTAGATTTTCGATCATTAGGGAAAGGACATAGTTCTTTTGATTTATTGGAGGAAGCCTGTATCCGATGGAAATGAAAGTCTGCTGGGTATCTCTGTTTATCTCGAGTGTTTTTTTGTCAATAAAAGGAAGTGTGACTTCTTTATGTGAAAAGGATGGACCTGTTTTTAAAGGGGAAAAACACTGATTCAGATATTCGGTTATGACTTCTTTGTCCAGGTCAGTTGAAACAACAATGCCCATATTGTCTGAGGTAAAATGCCTTTCATGATAACCAGTGATGTCTTTCCTTGTGATCTGTTTGAGACTGCCCTCATTTCCGTAGACAGAACCGTCGTATCCGGTTTCCATAAACAAAGAGTCCCTTACTGTTTGAAAGGCAATATTTCTGGAGATATCCTGTTCGATTTTATCTCTGTTCAGCATATTCTCTTTGATACGTTTTATTCGTATGGAGGAAAACAGAGGATTCAGCATAATATCAGAAATCAAAACAAGGCTGTCTTTTAAGTTTTCCGAAAGGCACGTCACGACCACAGCAGAATAATCGTTTTCACAAAACATCGTGAACTGAGTGGCCTGAAGCATAAAATCCTGTGCCTTTTGTCTGTCCGGTATCTCAAGGGCAAGTCGGGTCGTGATGTAAGAAAGACCTTGTTGGTTCTTGCCTTCTGAGAGTTTACCTCCCCTTATGTAGAACTGAAGAACAGTGATTTTAGAAGAGTCATCTTTTTCGAATAAAACCTTCAGACCATTCTCCAATTCTATGTTAATAATAGGTGAAGCCCATATTTCCTGACCGGCCGGGATCAAAGAAATGGTGGTTGAGAACGAAAAAAAAATAAAAGTGAATGCCATAACCAGGTTTTTTTTCAGACCGGGTTTCATTTTATTCCCTCAGGTAGTATTTTCACAATGACCTTTCCCTTCTGGCTTAAGTAGCGTCCCGCTGCCTGCCGGATATCTGATGAATTCAATTTTTCAATCCTCTCAAGATAATCCCCTCTGTCTTGTGTCTTGTTCATTAACATATATCTCACCAGAGAGTGACCTATGAGCAGTCCCTTTTCTTCCGCTGCTTCAGCATTTAATTTGATTCTGTTTTTTGCGCTTTGCAGTATATCAAATGCATAGAATTGGTCATCCGGCTCATAGTCTGTTTTAGAATAATTGAGTTTGTGAGAATTTTTCAAATATTTTGTGATTTCTGATTCGGCTGCATTGATATCTTTTGGGTCCATTCCTATAAACAGGGTCAGCGCCCCTCCATATTTATCGCAGTAGTATGACATATTGATGGAATGGGCTGCGATTCTTCGTCTTAGTATAGGCTGGTTTATCAAAGGGTTGTATCCCTGCCCGAATATTTCAGCCAAAAGGTCTGCAGCATACTGATCCGGAGAATTATAACCGGGTGCGTTCAATCCGATTGCCAGATAGGCCATTTCTACGTCCATATTCATATTCTTTTTTACTGTCTTTTTCAAAGGCTCTATTTCCTGAAATTCTTTTCGATCAGCACCGGTCTTCTGTATGTTTTCAAGCATGGATTTTGTCTTTTCTTTCATTTCATCCAGGGAAAGATCTCCCACTACAGCAAGAGCGCAATTGGAGGGCACGAAATAATCATCGTAAAATCTCATGACATCTTCGGCCGTCAGCTCTTTTATGACCTCTGTCTTTCCATAAACAGGGTTTTGGTAAGTATGATCATGAAAAATGTTTTGATATATGATAGATATGGCAGTTTGATAAGGGTCATCCTGTATTTTGTTCAGCTCCTCAAGAATGACTTCTTTTTCATTGTCCAGTTCTTTTTGATTCAAATTAAAATCAAACAGGATTTCTCTTAAGGTGCGAAAGGCAAATTCACTGTGTTCAGAAGGGACTGTCATCTCGAAAATTGAGAGATCCCTTCCTGTATGGGCATTGCAGTAGGCTCCATGCAGTCTTAGTTCCTGATAGAAACCCTGGTTTTGTATGGCTTTTGTACCTCTGAAAAGAATACAGTGTTCCAGTATATGAACAATACCATTGGTTTTATCTGTCTCATCTTTGGAGCCTGCATTAAAAGCAAAGACAAAGTGGGTAAGGGGAAGAGTCGGTTTGTTATAAAGAAATACTTGAAGGCCGTTTTTGAGTTCAAGATTTACACTGGAAGAAGCATTATTTACGGGAAATACAAAGACAGTGTGAACAAGAAAAAATGCGAGAAGAATAAAGATAGTGAAGATTTTACCGCGGCTCAAGATTTCACCAGTAACTATACTATATATCATTCTTTCATTTTATCAAGAATGAATATAGAGCGAGGCCGTTCGTAATGACACTCTGTTGCCATTTTGAACAGAATATAATATCATCAAATTGTGTTTTTGGTAGATATTTTTTATGAATAGGTCAAGCAGGCTTGGCTTATTCACGAGTCTAGGTCGCTGCAGATGCGAGGCGCAGGGTATGAAGCTGTGGTGTTTCACCGCGAATAGCCTGCAACAAAGCAGACGCTGTGGGATAGGATCGCATTTTGTAAAAAACATAGATTGTAAATTTATAAATAAAGATAAAATGAGTGATGTTGATTGTTCATGGTGTATAAAAAGATTTGAATTTCGTCAGGATGAAAATAATAATGGAGTTATCGATATTTTTTATGAATAGGTCAAGCAAATGAGTAAAAAGAAAAAAAGAGAAAAAATTCTTGTTGTGGATGATGAAGAATACATACGCAAATCCTTAAAAATGATATTCGAATATGAAGGATACACATTTCTTCAGGCTTCCAATGCAGAGGAGGCGTATGGAATCATTGACGAGACTGTTGGATTGGACCTCATCCTTCTTGATATAAAACTTCCTGATAGAGATGGATTGGAGATACTTAAGGACCTTAAAAGAAGGCCTTATTCACCTGAGGTCATAATGATATCCGGACACGGAACCATTCAAACAGCCGTGGAAGCCACAAAACTGGGGGCTTTTGATTTTTTTGAAAAGCCTCTCCACAGGGAGCGTGTTCTTCTGGGTGTGAGAAACGCTTTAAGCCAAAAAAAACTGCTGAGAAAATACAAAGATTTAAGTAAAAAAGCTGAAAAGCAGTATAGGTTAGTGGGTCAGCACCCCTTGATGTCCAAGCTCTGGGAGGAAATACTGAAAACAGCGCCTACGAATGCGACTGTCATCATTTATGGAGAGAGCGGTACCGGAAAAGAATTGATCGCAAGAGCCATCCATGAAAAAAGCCGGAGAAAAGATGAAGAATTCATCCAGGTCAATTGCGCGGCTATTCCGGAGGAGCTGATAGAGAGTGAGCTTTTCGGGCACTTAAAAGGAGCCTTCACAGGGGCAACCGAGAAGAAGCAGGGAAAATTTGAAATGGCAGACAGGGGGACTATATTTCTGGATGAAGTCGCTGATATGAGTTTAAAAACTCAGGCCAAAGTGCTTCGGGTTCTTGAAGAAGGAGAGGTGCAGAAAGTCGGGTCCAATAAGGTAGAAAAAGTTGATGTCAGAATCATTGCTGCCACGAATAAAGATATAAAGAAAGAAATTAAAGACGGAAGCTTTAGAGAGGATCTGTACTTCCGTCTCAATGTCGTTCCTCTTCATTCTCCTCCTCTGAGAGAAAAAAAGGATGACATACCATTGCTCATAGATTATTTCTGCAAGATCTATTCCGATGAAAACAATTTCAAATTGAAAAAATTCACTGAAGACGCCATAGAGAAAATGAAAAAATATCCCTGGAAAGGGAATGTTAGAGAGCTGAAAAATGTTGTGGAGAGGCTTATCATAATGACAGAAAGCGATATAATAGATAAAGATCAACTGCCCGAACATATACGAGGAGACGTGAAAATATGTTTGCCTGACAGGAACAAAGTCAAAACCCTTAAGGATTTTAGAGAACTGGCAGAGAAGGAATTCATACTCAACAAACTAGAGGAAAATGAATGGAACATTTCCCAGACAGCACGAAGGATAGATACACCGAGGAGTAATTTATATAAAAAATTGGAACAGTATGGAATACAAATAAAGACTGGAGTGGGCGAGGTGGTTGCTCCTTCTCACAAAGAAGGGGAGGAAAGTCCGAACTCCACAGGACAGGATGGTCGCTAACAGCGACTCCGGGTGACCGGAGGAAAGTGCCACAGAAAAAACACCGCCCTTCGGGGTAAGGGTGAAAAGGTGAGGCAAGAGCTCACCGCACCGGTGGTGACACCGGCGGCACGGCAAACCCCATCCGGAGCAAGGCCAAATCGGCCCTGATGAGATGGTCCGTCTCAGGGGGCGGGTAGACCGCTTAACCCTTTGAGTAATCACTGGGTCAGATAAATAACCACCACCCGCATCAAACAGCGGGGACAGAATTCGGCTTACGACCCACTCCAGTCCTAATTCTAGTTATTCATTTTATTAAATGTCATTGCGAATCACGGAGTGATGAAGCAATCTCATCCATTAACGAAGCACTTTGGGATTGCTCGTTTCAC
Organism: uncultured Eubacteriales bacterium; assembly: GCA_964611275.1. Classification (GTDB taxonomy): domain Bacteria; phylum Acidobacteriota; class Aminicenantia; order Aminicenantales; family Aminicenantaceae; genus WJMT01. The sequence continues at coordinate 6,008 of CAZSZS010000214.1, read as the reverse complement.
TCGCAACGAGATTTGATTTATAAAAGGTCATCGGATTGCCGCACTCCCTAACGGTCGTTCGCAATGACACAGCAATCTCGGCTCGTGAATAACCAGGATTGTAATCTAAAAAAAGATTGGCTAAAAGGGGAGGGAAGCGACCGCCTGTTTAATGAACAGAAGCACATTTCCCGGGAAAAGGCCTAACTGGATGACTCCGTATAAACAGATAAAAAGGGCCAGAAATAAAGCGGGGTTGTTCTCGTATATCTTGAATGTGTAGGAAGGTTCACGCATATACATATAGACGATGATCCTTAAATAATAAAAAACGGAGATAAGGCTTGCCAGGACTCCAATGATTACGAGAGGAGTCAATCCTTTGTGTACGGCTTCTGAAAAGACATAAAATTTTGCTAAAAAGCCTCCGGTAGGAGGGAATCCAGCAAGGGATAAAAGAAATACGGATAGGGTCGCCCCGAGCCAGGGGTAACGGAAGCCTATTCCCGCATAATCATCGAGTTCCAGATATTCTTTGTCTTTTTTGCCTAAAGCAATAACAGCTGAGAAGGCTCCGATATTCATGAAAAAATATACGGTTAAGTAGAAAACCAGACTGTAGTAGCTCCGTGCACAAAGAGCGATCATTATATAGCCCGCGTGGGCAATGCTTGAATAAGCGAGTATTCTTTTTATGTTTTTTTGCCGGAGCGCCAAGAGATTTCCCGCGACCATGGTGAGCACGGATAGAATCCAGAGAACGACAAATATATTCTTTGTGTCAGTGATTTGCCTGAAATAAGGGCCGAACAATCTGATCAGGACCACAAAGCCCGCTGCCTTGGGGCAGACTGAGAAAAAAGCGGTTACCGGAGTAGGTGAACCTTCATAAACATCAGGGGTCCACATATGAAAAGGCACCATAGCGATTTTGAATCCAAAACCTATGATAAGCATGCCCAGTCCTGAGATGACAAGGATGCTCTGAGTGGAATCAGATTGGATATAGTCGATAATGGAAAAGATGTCTGTTGACCGTGATGCTCCGTAAAGGAGGGCGATACCGTACACCAGGAATGCTGAAGCAAAGCTTCCTAAAAGAAAGTATTTTAATGCGGCTTCCCCGGATTTTTCATCGCTTCGTTTAAATCCTGCCAGGGCATAACTGGACATGGATAGAACCTCGAGACCAAGGAAGATGATGATAAGGTCAGTGGAGGAGACCATGATGAGAATTCCAATGAGCGCAAAAAGGAGGAGGGAATAGTACTCTCCATGATTTGTATCCTGGAGTGACAGATATTTCATTGAGATAAGAATGATGAGAGCCGTTCCTATTATAAAGAGCAGTGTTAAAAGAAGAGCCAGCCTGTCCAGAGAGAGCCTTCCGTTAAAATAAGAAAGCCCCTTGTTCCAGAAGAGAACACAGGATATACCGCTTAATAAAAGAAAGATAATGGAAATAAAGCCAAGGTATTCCTTTTTTTCCCTTTTTATGAAGACCTCTAATAAAAGCACCAGGACAGACCCTGTCAAAACAAAAAGGATCGGCAGCAATGTCAAAATGTTATTCATTTTCTTCTGTCTCAGTTATGTTTTCTTTTGTGTTATGGTTCATATCTATTTCAGAAATATCCAAAGAGGGTTTTCTTTCAGCCTCTTTGTCAACCACATAGGTTTCCGCTCTATGGACCTGGTTTAAAAGATGCTCGACAGAGGCATCCATTTTTCTCAGAAAAGGTTTGGGGAAAATCCCCATAAAAAACATAAAAAAGATGATAGGGACCAAAAATCCGATTTCTCTTAGAGACAGGTCTTTGAAATTGAGGATTTTCTTGTTTTCCAGCGGACCCTGCATGACCCTCTGGTACATCCAGAGCAGATAAGCAGCAGCCAAGATGATGGTGGAGACACCAAGAATAGCCAGCAGTTTACTGGATTGAAAAATCCCGAAGAGGCACAGGATCTCTCCCACAAACCCGTTTAAACCCGGAAGCCCTACGGATGAAAGCATGCATATAAGAAAAAACGCGGCAAAAACAGGCATCTGGCGGCTGACGCCCCCATAGTTTTTGATCAGACGGGTGTGGGCCCTTTCATAGAGAATCCCAACGCAGAGAAACAGGGCTCCTGTGCTCAGCCCGTGATTGATCATCTGATAGACAGCCCCCTCCAGTGATTCCAGATTCAATGCAAACACAGCCAGCATAATCAATCCCATATGGCTGACACTGGAATAAGCAACAAGGGATTTCACGTCTTTTTGGATGAGGGCCATCAACGCTCCATAGATGATCCCTATCAAGCTGAGCACTGCAAGGTAGGGGATGAATTTTTTGGCCGCATCAGGAAAAAGAGGGAGTGCAAATCTCAGAAAGCCATAGGTGCCCATTTTAAGCAGAACTCCTGCCAGGATAACAGAACCGGCTGTTGGGGCTTCCACATGGGCATCAGGAAGCCATGTATGGAAAGGAAACATGGGAACCTTTATGGCAAAGGCCAGCCCAAAAGCCAGAAAGAGCCAAATTTGAATGTTCGGATTCAAGACAAGCTGATAATAATCAAATATATTGAGTGAATAGGTTCCGGCCGTTTTGAAAAAGATCGAATAGAGCGTAAAGATAGCGACCAGCATGAGCAGACTGCCGAACATCGTGAAAAGTACAAATTTTAATGTGGCATAGATCTTTCTTTTGCCTCCCCAGATACCGATAAGAAAATACATGGGAATGAGCATGGCTTCCCAGAAGACATAAAAAAGAAAGAGATTCAAGGAGACAAACACTCCGATGATGCCGGTTCCGAGAAGAAGCATGAAGATATGGTATTCTTTGACTTTTTTCTGGATCGAATTCCAGGAAGACAGGATGACAATGGGCATCAGAAAAGTGGTAAGAAGCACCAGAAAAAGGCTGATCCCGTCGATTCCTACGTGGTAGTTGATTCCATATCCGATCCAATCTGCTTTCTCAACGAACTGGGGTTCAGCTGTTTGCCCGTTAAAGTTAAAATAAAGAAAAAGGGATAGGATGAAATTGATAATGCTTATAAAGAGAGCTGTATAGCGGATGAGGTTTTCCTGTTTGCGGTTAATGAAGATGAACAGCAGAGCTCCCGCTGCCGGAAAGAATGTTACGATAGATAAAATTGGTATATTCATGGTTTAAAAGATCAACAATCCTAATAAAATGATAGCTCCCAGTAAAAACACCAAAGCATAATCCTTGATAAAACCGGTTTGAACAAAACTCAACGCTTTCCCGAAAAATCCGGTTCCCGAAGCCGCTCCGTTCACAGCCCCGTCTATGACATTAAGATCGAATTTATCATAAACGAATTCAGATCCTTTAAGGGTCGGTCTCACGAACACATAATCATAGGCTTCATCGACATAATATTTATTGTAAAGAAGCTTGTAGAGAAACGGGAAACGCCTCACCAGTGTATGCGGAACCGAAGGCTTTTTAAGGTAAAAGAAATAAGCGATGAAAATTCCGGTCAGCGCTACGATAACGGATATCAAGATCAAAAGCCATTCTGTCCCGATACCCAAATGGGCTTCATGCCCGTGCCCCTTATGCATGATGGGCGCCAGAAAACGATCGAACCAGTTGACATTTTTGCCCAGCACGACCGGAAGCCCGATATATCCGGCTATGACTGAGAAAAAAGCAAGCAGTGAAAGCGGAACCGTCATGACCGGAGGAGATTCATGAATGTGTTTTTTGACCTCAGGTTCTATCCTTTCTTTTCCGTGAAAGGTGAGAAAAATCAGCCTGAACATATAGAATGCAGTGAGAACCGCTCCCAAAATACCAAGGACCCACACCAAATACTGGCCTTGTGCAAAGGCAGCGGTCAGTATAGCATCTTTTGAGAAAAAGCCTGATAGAAAGGGGACTCCGGCTATGGCTATGGCGCCTATGAGAAACGTGGGGTATGTATAAGGCATGTACTTTTTCAGTCCTCCCATCTTTCTCATATCCAGTTCACCCGAGAGAGCGTGCATCACACTCCCGGCTGCAAGAAACAGAAGGCTCTTAAAAAACGCATGGGTGTAAAGGTGGAATATTCCAGCAGCATAAGCCCCCACTCCACAGCCTATAAACATATAGCCTATTTGAGAGATGGTAGAATAGGCCAGCACCCGTTTGATGTCGTTTTGCGTGAGCGCCATGGTTCCCGCATAAACAGCAGTGACCGCGCCGATAAAGGCCACGATGGAACCGGCTGTTTCTGAAGTGGTATAAAAGATATTCATCCGGGCTACCATATAAACACCTGCTGTGACCATTGTGGCTGCATGAATGAGCGCACTCACGGGAGTAGGGCCTTCCATTGCGTCGGGAAGCCAGACATAAAGCGGTATCTGTGCTGATTTTCCGGTGGCTCCCACAAAAAGAAGTATGGCGATCAGGGTAACTAAGCCGTGGGAAAGAGTTCCGCTGGCTACAGCATTATTTATGTTTGTAAACTCAGTACTTCCGACATACATAAGAATAAAGAGCATTCCTATCAAGAAACCGGCATCTCCTATCCTGTTGACTATGAAAGCTTTTTTCCCTGCGTTGGCCGCAGAGTGTTTTTCGAACCAGAACCCGATGAGCATATAAGAACAGAATCCGACTCCTTCCCATCCTACGAACATGAGAACCAGATTGGAAGCCATGACCAGGACAAGCATGGAGAAAGTAAAAAGGTTCATAAGAGTAAAGAACCGGCTGTAGCTTCTGTCTTCAGCCATATATCCTATGGAATATACATGGATCAAAAACCCAACAGCCGTGACAACAAGAGCCATTACAGCGGTCAAAGGATCGAACTGAAAGGAAAGGTTTGCCTGAAAATTTCCTGAATGGATCCAGGTGAAGAGGTTTTTAACAATAGGGTATTCATCCGGGGATATCTTGAGAAGTCCTAAAAGAGAGTATAGGGAAATCAAAAAGGAAATAAAGACCGCTCCGCAGGCTTGAAAGGAGATGTATTTTTTGGGAAGTTTTTCTCCGAAGACAGCAAGGATGAGAGTGCTGACAGCTGGAATAAGCGGAATCAACCAGAATATTTCTCTCATTTTATCCTTTCATTAAACTGGAATCTTCTGTTTTTATGGATTTTTTTTGCCTGTATACAAGCAGTATTATGGCCAATCCTACGGATGCTTCAGCCGCAGCCACTGTAATAATAAAAAATACGATAATCTGACCGTCCAATGAAGAGGCTGACCGGGCAAAGGCAATAAAAGCCAGGTTAGCAGCGTTCAGCATGACTTCCACACACATGAACTGGGTGATCAGGTCTTTTTTTATGAGAAATCCAACAGTTCCCATAACAAAAAGAACAGCGCTTAGTATCAGAAAATAATATGTGGGTATCATTTCTCTTCCTTCTTTTTTACCAGAACAAGTGCTCCGACAAGAGCCGCAATAATTAAAATCGAGGTTATCTCAAAAGGATACAGGTATTTTGTGAAAAGGATCTTGCCCAGCGTCTTCGGACTTCCTATGGATTCCACAGCGCTGGCCTTTGAGGGCCCAAGGGCGTTGTTCAAAATAACGATGAGTTCGATTATAAGAACCAGGCCTATACCCAGTGAGGGGTAGAGGATCCATTTTTTTCTCTCTGAGGATAAACCTTTACGGATGTCTATCATCATGATTACAAAGATAAACAGCACCATAATGGCTCCCGCATAGATGATGATCTGGACAACGGCAATAAAAGGTGCGTTCATGAGACCGAAGAGCCCGCCTGTGCATACAAAAGCAAGAATCAGATAAAGGGCGCTGTACGCCTGGTTTTTAGACAGGATCATCCCCAGAATGGAACCTATGCAGGTTAAGCTTAGTAACACAAAGAGAAAAACTGCCATTTTTTAGTTTCCCATTATATTTTTTGGGGTTTATTTATGTCAAGTAAATATTTCATTTAAAATAATTTGATTAAATGCTTTAAAAAATAATGGTTCCTGTGTTATAATTATCCGATGCCGCGGGGTGGAGCAGTCAGGTAGCTCGTCGGGCTCATAACCC
>CAZSZS010000213.1:0-4839 GCA_964611275.1 uncultured Eubacteriales bacterium | reverse complement strand
TTTTTTAAATAATTCATTACGTCAGCTTGAAGAGGAAAAGAACATGATAAGAATCGTTAACAAAATAATGGATATTCCGCTCGCTAGGAGGATCGTGTAAATCAGATTTTTACGCCTGGCGATCCTGTAGGCTTTCATTTTATCGTCCTGGGAAACCGGAACCGGACTTTCTTTTGTTCTCTCCAAGGCTGTCATTTGTTTGGCGATATTTGCCAGTTCAGGATCGGTTTCTAAATATTCATCAATGAGTGCCCGCGTATCAGCGCTCACTTCATCAGCGGAATACAGCGGCAGCAGATCGAGAATGACATTGCGTGTTATTTTCATATTTAAAATACCTCCTTATCTATGCATTTAGCGATCAACTTCTTGCGAACACGATGCACTTTTACTTTTACAGCCGTTATAGATAATTTAAGAGCGCGTGCGATTTCGTCATAAGGGAGTTCATGCTGGACGCGCATCACAAAGGCAGCGCGGTCGATCTCAGGAACGGTCTGGAGCATTTTTTTTACCTCTTTTAGTATAGATTGCGATTCCGTCATTTTATCCGGCCCAGGCGTCGGATCGGGATAAACATCGTTTAAGACAACCTGGTTTTTTCTTTTCCTCAGGCGTTCCAGGTAAAGATTTCTGGAGATGGTAAAGAGAAACGCTTTGAGTGTTTCAGTGCGAATTTTATTGTTGTACACCCATGCGCGGATAAAAGTTTCGGAGGTGATATCTTCTGCTTCTATATTATCGCCTGCCATCCAAAGAGAAAAGCGGTAGACTTCGCTGGCGTAGGATTCGTATAAATCTTGGAAGTTGATCATATGTACTCCTAATTATAATATGCATGAGCTAACGAAACGTTACAAATAATTACAAATACATACAAATAAGGCGACAAATAAGGGGACGGGCCCGGGGAATTTATTTATTATCAATAAGTTAACCTATTTTTCCACAGCCTATTACCCTGGAAGAGCCGCATTTTTGGGGCCTATTTTGTCGTTTTTATTGGTTTAGGGATCACAAAAGAAAAAAATCAAATACCCAGCTTTCGAGCTATAACCAGGCGCTGGATTTCACTGGTTCCCTCCCCGATCTCCAGGAGCCTCTGATCCCTGTAGAATTTGGCAACAGGATATTCCTCCATAAGTCCGTAGCCTCCATAGATTTGAACAGCTTCATGGGTGACTCTTTTCATCACTTCGCTCGTGTAGAGTTTTGACATGGCGGCTTCTTTCCCAAAGGGTTTTCCGTTATCCTTAAGCCAGCAGGCCTTGTAGAGAAGATTTCGGGCTGCTTCGATCTCCGTTGCCATATCCGCCAGTTTGAATGCATTAATCTGAAACTTGCTGATGGGCCGTCCAAACTGCTTTCTTTCTTTTGAATAATTCAAAGCAGCCTCGAACGCCCCCTGAGCTCCTCCCAATCCCATAGCAGCAATGGCCAGCCTTCCGTTGTCCAGGCTTTCCAGCATCTGGTGGAAGCCTTCCCCTCTTTTTCCCAGCATATGCTCATCAGTCACTTCCACATCATCCAGATAAATTTCTGAGGTGTTGCTGGAACGCCAGGTCATCTTTTTATGCATTGGCGTGGCCGTATAGCCGGGTTTGTCCTGGCTGACCAAAAAACACGTATATTCTTTTTTCCCGTCATCTCTTTCTCCTGTTACTGTCTGGATGATCGAGCCCAGAGTGATATCAGTGGAGGCATTCGTGATGAATATTTTCGATCCATTGAGGATCCATTTTCCGTCTTTTTTGACCGCTGTTGTCTGGGTTCCTCCGGCATCAGAGCCGGCATTGGGTTCAGTCAAACCGAAGCCATAGAGTTTGCTGGAGACAAGTTGAGGGAGAAGCTCTTTTCTCTGTTTTTCGTTACCGTAATAATACACAGGAGCGGATCCTAAGGAATTACCGGCAGCGACTGTGGCAGCCTGGCATGCATCCACCCTGGCCAGTTCTTCGACCACAAGGATATAGGAAAGATAGTCCATGCCCATCCCCCCGTATTCTTCTGGAATCAGGATGCCAAAAAAGCCCAAATCGAACATTTTTTGAGTGATTTCATAACTGAATTCTTCTTTCTCATCCAGTTCCTCTCTTTTTGGCTGGATCTCTTTCTCGGCAAATTTCCGCACTGTTTGCCTTAATATTTCCTGTTCGTCAGTTAAATTGAAATCCATATTTATCCTCCCCTATTTTTTTTTGTAAACCACATAATAGACTATTTTTCAATTGCCATCTCGACCTTCCCTTTTGACAGGAGAGGCAGAGGGTGACAGAGTGTCCTTAGCCCAGGCCGCAGAACCTATGATTCCGGCTTTGTTTCCAAGCTGAGCCTTTAGGATTTGACAGCATTTAAAAGAGGCATTGAAAGACCTCTTTGCGGCCTCTTTGACCGCCGGAGTGAGCAGAAGGGGACCGGATTTCATGACCCCTCCTCCGAGGATGATTTTATCCGGGTTCAGCACGTTGATGAGGATCCCCAATCCGATGCCCAGAAAATATCCTGCCTGATCAAAGGCCTTTTTTGCGTTTTCATCTCCTTTTTTCGCCAGAAGGGCCACATCTTTGGCCGTAACTCTCTTTTCCGCTTGACTCAGCTCGAGGTAATTTCTCACGATTTTAGGACCGGACACTTCTGTTTCCAGACATCCTCTGTTTCCGCAGTTGCAGAGCTCTCCGGAGTGGTTGACGATGATATGACCGACTTCAGCGGCAAATCCGCATTCCCCCTGCCAGAGAGTCTTGTTCAACACAATACCGCCGCCGATTCCTGTGCCAACGGTCAGGAGCACTATGCTGTCAGAATCCCGTCCGGCTCCGGCTTTGAATTCGCCGTAAGCAGCCATATTTGCGTCGTTGTTTATTTTAAAAGGGACTGAAATGAATTTGTTTAAGATGCTGTTTATGTCCAGGTTGTCTATTTCCTGGTAGTTCGGAGACTGGAGTATTCTGTTTTTTTTGGTGCTGTGGATTCCGGGGATGCCAAATCCTGCTGCCGTGATCGGCTCTTTTTGTGCTTTGCTCTTGAGTTTCTGCCACACTTTTTCCATGAGCAGGAAAAGTTCTTTGGCGTTGTCAGGAGTGTCTATTCTTGAGTCATAAACGATGTGGCAGTCTTCATTGATAAGTCCGTATTTGAGCTGGGTGCCTCCCAGGTCAAATCCAGCGTATACACTCATTTCGCCTCCATTTATTTTTTTACAGCTACAGCGGCGTAATTGGAAGGGGCATAGAGAAGATTATTGATCTTATCAAAATTTTCATTCAAAAGGCTTGTGTTGTCGTCTTTTTCGGGAAGGAGTTTGAGCTTTTCATTGCCCAGAGGTGCGGAGTATTTTATTTGAATATCTTCAAAACCCGCACTCTTAAGCAGAAAATTAAGAGCCTGAGGATGGACAGGCTGCCGGTGGGATAAGTCCAGAAAATATATCTGTACAAGAGAAAAGACAGACAATGGATTGACTGTTTCAATGATGATACAGCCGGATGAAGAGAGCTTATGATAGGCGATTTCGATCATCCTCTTAAGATAGGACGGAGGAAGATGCTCGACTACCTGGGAAGAAAATATTCCTCCTAAAGAACTATCCTTATGCGCAGCTAAGGCCTGCAGAATATCAGCTTTCTCGCAGTTCAATCCTTTTTCCTTACATATTTCGATCATCTGATCGTTCGTATCGATGCCTCTTGCTTTGATTCCGTTCTGCTGCAGAAGCTCGAGAAATTCTCCCCGGCCGCACCCCAGGTCAAGTACTGTATCTGCATCTTTAAAATAGGGAATATAGTCTTTCTGCTGTTCTTTGACCTGCTCGTCTAAACCCCTGAACCTGTTTTCAAAACCTGCGTATTGAGCGTCTTCGAGGCTTTGGTAGATGTCTCTTACCTGAGAAGGAGTGGGCATATCTTTTTTTTCCAGTATGGCGATAAGCTGATTCAGTTTTTCCTTTAACAGGATGAATCGTTTCATCAGGGCATTGGTATCTTTGTAGTCAGCAGAGAGCTTGTCGATCTTCCATTCCATGCTCTTGAAGATCATTTGAACGTGGTTGTTGCTGAGGGCATCCCATTCCCTGTCCTTGATGTCTATCAGCTCTCCGGTTGACTGCACCAGGTCCGCTGACAAAGACATGACGTCTCTGGTGTGGGTCATGAATGTATTCAGAACACGGTGGGATTCTTTAAGAACTGAAAATGATAGGAGGTCTGATTTTTTTTTAAGGTTTTTTTCGAGGTCTGAAAGCAGGGAATCGAGTTTAGATGTGTTTATCTTTTCAGAAAAGCCGGATATTTCTTGTTGGAGTTTTTTGAGTTTTTTTTTAAGTTGGGATTCTTTTTCCCGGCTTTTCCTGGAGAGCTCTTCAATCGTCCTTTTCATCAATCCTTGGAAGATGGCTTGTTCTTATCTTCGAGAGATTCTTTGTCTTTTTCTTCTGAAGTGATAGATTTTTTGAAATTTTTTATTCCTTGGCCCAGCGATTTCCCCAATTCAGGGAGCTTACGGGCCCCGAAGATGATGACGATGATCAATACAATGAGGATCAGCTCTCCTGGGCCTAATGGTCCTAATAAAAACATCTGAACCTCCAAACGAATAGAGTGTACGTTGCTATTTTACTTCTTTCAAAACTACTTGAGTATGGGATAAAAGTCAAGCCATACCATAAAGAGAGTGGAACGAATAAAGAGAAATGTCAAATGTATTCTTTACTCTTTTTTATTTACTGATTATCATTAACCTGACCTATTCATAAAAAAATGGCGATGAGCATTTTTTTGTTTTGATATCAAGGATATGCATGCTTTTTAAAAAAATGACAACTGAAATATTTTTGTTTGTTTT
>CAZSZS010000212.1:0-24728 GCA_964611275.1 uncultured Eubacteriales bacterium | reverse complement strand
AAAATGCTCATCGCCATTTTTTTATGAATAATCCAGGTTATTAACTTCATATTAATATTATATTTATTTTGTACTAAAAGGGGAAAAAATAAAAAAAGAATGATGTTTGTTTTTTAGTGTTCGAACTGATATTTTTTCTCTTTGAAAAGTTTAAGGCAGACGTCAACAACGTCTTTATCATAAAGAATGCTTCTGTTATCAGATATCTCTTTGAGAGCTTTATCAATGCCCAGCGCCGGCCGGTAAGGCCTGTGAGATGCCATCGCCTCGACAACATCGGCCACACCAATGATCCTTGATTCTAAAAGAATATCCTTTTTGAACAAACCATGCGGATATCCGGAGCCATCCACTCTTTCGTGATGTTGAAGGACTATTTTTTCTACAGGCCAGGGAAATTCTATGGCTTCCAATATATCAGCGCCTACCTGTGGATGGGTTTTGATCAGACTAAACTCTATACTTGTCAATGCTTTGGGCTTGCTGAGTATTTCAGCGGGAATGTGTATCTTTCCGATATCATGGATGATGCCTGTTATTCTGATCCCGTCTATACGGTCCGCGCTTAAGCCCATTTCCTCTGCAATATGCCCGGCAAGGTCTGCCACCCGTCTTTGATGCCCCGCTGTATAAGGATCGCGGATCTCAACTGTTTTTTCCAGAACCTGTATGATAGCACCGAATGCTTTTTGTAATTTATCCAGGCTCTTTTTAGCCTCTCCCTCAGCTAAGTTCAACTTTTTATGGGTGTGGATGGCGACCACTCCATAAACCAGACTGTCTCCAAGCCTCTTTAACAGATCGACTTCCTCGCTGTTAAAGACATCTGTTTCATCCGAATATATACTAAGCGCCCCAAATGGGCGACCGTTGCTCGTGAGGGGAAGCGACACCACAGAGGAAAATCCTTGTTTTAGAGCTTCCCCTCTCCAGGGCATTACTTCAGGATTTGAGAGAATATCCCTTACCACATATGGTTTTCCCGTCCTTATTGCTGAGCCTTCAGGGCAGTGCCCATCTCTACCCTTCGACCAATTTAAATCTATATTTTCAAAATATCCGTCATAATTTCCAGATTTTGCTAAGACCTTAATGCCCTTCTTTTTATCATCAGCCGCTAATCCTACCCATGCCATGCTGTAGCCGCCCTTTTCCACTATGATCCTGCAGATATCCTGAAGCAGATCTTCTTTGTTCATAGAGCGGATCATGGCTCTGTGACAGGAGCTCAATGTTTTTAAAGCTCTTTTAGCTCTTATCAGTTCCTGTTCGGTCCTGCTTTGGTCCATCCTGATCTTATCACGGTCAAGCTCCCTTGCTCTGAGCACTTTAAGTTCTTCGATAAGCTGCTTCCTCGTCTTGTCTTCGTAAAAATTATCGAATCCCTCTCTTTTAGCTGTGCTTTCGTTTATGTAATGCACTTTGGTCTCCTGTGTCTGTTTCTCAAAATCAGTTCAAGACTTATATTGAGTCGTATGAGAAGCCAGAAAATTTAAAAAAAATAAAAAAAAATCAAAATTGACAACCTTACACCCCCTATGATATGAATATTTACGTGTGAAGGAACCAAATCATGGACAACAGATCCAGACACCTTGATGACTATTTAAAACTTTCCCTGTTTGCAGAGATCGGACTCGGTATAGCCAAAGCCATAGACATAGACGAGACCATGAAACAGGTCATGAACAAGATCGGAGATATTTTTGCTCCCTTGAACTGGTCATTGATGCTTAAAGACACTCAAACAAGCAAGCTCTATTTCAAACTGGTCACAGGAAAAAGCGCGGAAAAATTACGAGGGAAAAAACTCCCGAAAGGAAAAGGTCTGGCAAACTGGGTCATGGAAAACAGACAGGCTGTTATAGTGGAGGATGTTAAAAAGGACCCGAGGCATTATGACCGTTTTGACAGATTAACAGGATTTGAAACAAAATCAATCATTGGTGTTCCTTTAAAAGTAAAAGACGAAGTCATAGGAGTCATAGAGCTGGTAAACAAACTGGAAAAAGGTGCCTTTACTCCCACAGACCTGAAAATTCTTCAGACCATAGCTGATTTCACGGCTATAACTCTGGAAAAAACATACTATATGAAAAAACTGGAAAACCTGGCCAGAATAGACATGCTTACAGGGGTTTCTAATCGAAGAGATTTTAATGACAATCTGGAAAAGGAAAGTGAGCGGAGCCGGCGGCACGGCAGCTCCCTGGCTTTATTGATCCTGGACGTGGATGACTTCAAAAAAACAAATGATACCTACGGACACCAGGAAGGCGACCGGGTCTTAAAAGCTGTGGCTGATGTGCTGAAAAAAGAAGTCAGAAAAGTTGATTTTGTATCCCGCTACGGCGGTGACGAATTTGTGGTCCTTATGCCCAATACGGACATAAAAGGAGCTGAAATAATAAAGAAGAGGATCCTCTCTTCTGTTCCCTACCCCGTCAGCATCGGCATTCATGCGGCTGGCCCTGACAAATTATCCGGGCTCTTGAAAAACGCAGACCAGAATCTTTACGAACAGAAAAAACTGAAGGGGAAGTCAGCCTAAGAAGACACATCACAAATAAATTTTTCTTTACAAATAGCATTTCGGAGCATAACTTATAGTTAGGAAAATAAATAATACAAAAGGTCAGCAAAATGAACATCCTTTTAATTGAAGACAATCAGGGAGATGTCCGCCTTATCAAAGAGATCCTGAATGATGTCGAAGATTTCCATTACACGCTTTTAGCATCAGAAAACCTGCAAGAGGGTGTTAAGCTCCTATCAAACAAGGACTTTGATGTTATCCTGCTTGATCTGGGACTTCCTGACAGCCAGGGACTTGATAGTTTTCGCAGACTTTACAAATATGCCCATAATCTTCCTATCATTGTTTTTACAGGACTTGAAGACAAAAAGACCGCTATAAAGGCTGTGCAAGACGGAGCCCAGGACTATTTGATCAAAGGTAAAATCGGTGGATTTCCTTTAACCCAGGCTTTAAGATTTGCCATTGAGCGTAAAAAAATGGAGGAAAAAATAAAATACTCCCTTCATGAAAAAGAAGTGCTTCTTCAGGAAATCCATCACCGGGTGAAAAACAACATGCAGGTCGTTTTAAGCCTTCTCAGGCTTCAAGCTACCAGGATCAGAGATAAAAAAGCCCTGGAATTATTCAAAGAAAGCCAGAACCGCATCAAGGCTATTGCTGTCATACATGAAAAACTCTATAAAAGCAAAAATTTAAGCAGTGTGGACTTCAGCCAGTACATTCACGAAATGATGCTTCATCTTGCCAATACATATGGGATCGATACTCAAAAAATAAAAACCCGAATAAAGTCAGAGCATGCTGAATTGGACATCAATAAAGCCATCCCGTGCGGACTGATCCTCAATGAGCTCGTATCCAACTGCTTCAAGCATGCTTTCCCGGAAAAAAAAGGAGAGGTCAGCGTGGAATTCAGTAAGAGAAAGGGAAACCACCACCTCATCATCAGAGATAACGGTAAGGGACTCCCTGAAAACATAGACATCCATAAGTCCCAGAGCTTCGGATTACAGATCGTAAGGGACCTGGTCGAACAGTTGAAGGGTTCTATCGAAGTAAATAGAAATCACGGAGCAGAGTTTATCATCAAATTTTAAGCTATGGTACAAAAAGAACCTATATTGAGGCAAATACATGGAAGATAAAGGCAAAACCAAAAAACAGCTTATTGATGAACTCAAAGAATTGCGGAATAAAGTCTTGGAATTTGAAAAATATAAGAATAAGATTAAAAAGACGGAAGAAGAGATCAAAATCACCAATCAAATCGCTCAAATCTTTCTGACTGTTCCTGACGAAGACATGTATTCGGAAGTCCTCAATATTGTTCTTGAAGCTCTTGAAAGCAAATACGGCGTTTTTGGATATATTGATGAGAAGAGTGATCTGATCATTCCGACCATGACACGAACCGTATGGAACAAATGTGATGTCAAGAAAAAAAACATTATCTTTCCCAGAAATTCCTGGGGAAACAGCTCCTGGCCAAAGGCAATAAGAGAAAAAAAGTTTAATTACTCCAATAAAAGGTCTCCTCTTATCCCTAAAGGACATATTCCGATTGAAAGACACATCAATATGCCTATTGTTCATAGAGGAGAAGTCATCGGTCTGCTTCAAGTGGCAAACAAGGAAAATGATTATATTGAAAGAGATATACATCTTATGAAAAAAATCTCTGATTTCATCGCTCCGGTCTTAAATGCCCGGCTCCAGCAGGACCGTATGCAAAAAGCACAAAAACTCTCTTTGATAGAACTTAAAGCCAGAGAAGAAGAGCTCCAACGCTCCAACAAAGAGCTCGAGCAGTTTGCCTATATGGCTTCTCACGACCTTCAGGAACCTCTGCGCATGGTCTCAAGCTATAATCAACTGCTCGAAAAACGCTACAAAGACCAGCTGGATCAAGACGCCAAAGATTTCATAGGTTTTGCTGTGGACGGAGCCAACCGTATGCAGAGACTGATCGATGACCTTCTGTCTTATTCCAGGGTCAACACACGGGGCCAGCCTTTTGTAGCTGTAGACAGCCAGGCTATCCTGGGGGATGCCCTTGCCAATCTGCAGTCACAAATTGAAGAAACCGGAGCGGTCGTGACAAACGATGCCCTTCCTAAGATCAAAGGGGATGAATCCCAGTTACTGAGGATTTTCCAGAATCTGATTGAAAATGCCTTGAAATTCCGCGGCAGCAAATCTCCCCGGATCCATATATCTGCCAAGAATCAAAAAAAATCATGGCTTTTCTCAATCAAAGATAATGGGATGGGAATAGATCCAAAATACAAAGATAAAATTTTCGTCATATTCCAGCGTCTCCACAGCAAAACCGAATACAAAGGGACAGGGATCGGGCTTACTATCTGCAAGAGGATTGTGGAGCGCCACGGAGGTCAAATTTGGATTGAGTCCAAATTAAATGAGGGCTCGACCTTCTATTTTACAATTCTAAAGAGGAGAAAATAAGATGGATGGAAAGAAAATTTTTACTCCCATAGACATTTTACTGGTCGAAGACAATGCCGGAGATGCCCGTCTGGCAAAAGAAGCTCTTAAAGACAGCAAGATGAAAAATGAACTTTACATTGTGGATGACGGAGAAAAGGCTCTGTCTTTTCTTAAAAAACAAGGAAAATATAAAGATGTTCCCCGTCCGGAACTTATCCTTTTAGACCTTAATTTGCCTAAAAAAGACGGAAAAGAAATTCTTGCAGAAATAAAAGAGGATAAACACTTAAAGCGCATACCCGTGGTCATCTTAACCATATCCAAAGCAGAAGAAGATATCATAAAAACATACGACCTTCATGCCAACTGCTACATCACCAAGCCTATTGATCTGGACCAATTCATGAAAGCCATCAAATCCATAGATGAGTTCTGGCTCTCGATCGTCACACTCCCCCCTAATGGATACGGTCAACAAACTAATTGAATGAATAAACCCGTTCACATTCTTTTTATCGAGGACAACCCTGGTGACGTGCGGCTCACAAGGGAAATGCTCAATGATGTGAAAAATTTTCGCTATCAAATGACCGACGTGGCTAGCCTCAGTGAGGGGAAAAAACTCATACCCAAAAACAAATTTGATGTGATCCTCCTTGACCTGGGTCTTCCTGACAGTCAGGGGATCGAAACATTTCACAATCTTATTGATCTTTCAACCCTCCTTCCGATCATTGTTTTAACAGGACTTGGAGATGAACAGATCGGAATGAGGGCCATCAAAAAGGGAGCTCAGGATTTTTTGGTCAAAAGGGAGATAAACGGGACCTTTTTAGCCCGGACCATTCAATATGCCATAGAGCGCAAGCAAACAGAGCATACACTCAAAAAAAAATCTTTTGAGCTCGGAGAAAGAGTCAAAGAACTAAAATGTCTCATTGATGTTTCCAATTTTGCTTATTTAAAAGATATCTCATTGGAAAAAAGACTCCATGAGATCGTCAATATTCTTCCTAAGGCATGGCAGTTTCCTGAAGTCACAGGCGCCCGCTTAAAACTAGAAGGCAAGGAAATAAAGACCAATAATTTTAAAGACTCTGATTGGAAACTGGATAAGGAAATCCAGATTTACGGAGAAATAAAGGGGGAAATTGAAATCTGCTATTTAAAAGAAATGCCCGATGAGGATGAAGGCCCGTTTTTAAAAGAAGAAAGAGATCTTATCAATGCTCTTGCCCTCAGGCTGGGTGAAATCATAGAACGGGACCAGGCAGTGGATGACTTGAAGAAAAGTTATAAAAAAGCAGAAAAGACTCTTGAAGGAACCATCCAAGCTTTGTCCCTGGCTATTGAGACCAGAGACCCTTACACAGCCGGTCATCAGGAACGGGTGACGACCTTAGTAAAAGCCATAGCTGATGAGATGGGAATTTCTGAAGAAAAAAAGACAGGACTTCAGTTAGCAGCGCGTATCCATGATATCGGAAAAATCAATATCCCGTCCGAAATACTCAGCAAGCCCGGACAGTTGGATGAATTCGAATACAGCCTGCTCAAAAATCACCCTGAAACTGGGTATGAAATCCTGAAAAACATTGATTTTCCCTGGCCGATCGCTAAGATCGTGCTTCAGCATCATGAAAGAATGGATGGTTCCGGATACCCTAAAAATTTAAAAGGAAAAGATATCATCCTGGAAGCCAGAATACTGGGTGTCGCAGATGTTGTGGAAGCCATGTCGTCCAACAGGCCTTACAGACCTGCTTTGACTATTGAGGAATCACTGCGTGAGATCAACCAGAACCGGGGAATCCTTTATGATGAAAATGTTGTTGACGCTTGTCTGAAGCTTTTTGATAATAACAGATTTAAAATTAAGTGAATTCCTATAGTATGCCCATTTGGTCTTAAATTCATTTTTTCATTGACTCGGACAGTTTTTTTTTGTATATGGTTGATACGCCAGATTCCTTTCATTACATAATGGATATAAATACCACGAATAATTTTTTTAGCCCTGAAAAATTTAAAATATTTATCCTGACAACCGGCAGTACTCAGGATATTTCCCTCCCGATAGCCGCTAGCAAAGCCGGGGCTTACGGGATCATAAACCTGGAATACAGCGCAGACATCCGTCAAGCTCTCGATTCCCTTGAAAAGGTCGCTAAACTCGGCGGCCCTTTGTTCGGAATTAAAATATCAGGTTTAGATGAAACGCTGGCCTCCTCATTACAAAAAACCCACGCCGTCATCCCTCCGGTGGTCATTTTATCCGGCCCTCCCTCCGGAACAATGACGCACCAGATCTCAGCTTGGCGTTCTCTCGGATCATTCGTTATTATCGAAACAATAAACCTAAAGGAAGCCCTTGAAGCTCAGAGATCCGGAGCAAACGGGGTTATCGCCAAGGGGAACGAAGCGGGGGGAAGAGTGGGCGAAGAGACTACCTTTATCCTCCTTCAGCGCTTCAAAAATGCCCTGCAATGTGACATATACCCCCATGGAGGCATCGGATTTCACACCATAGGGGCTTGTTCTGCAGCAGGGGCCTCGGGAGCGGTCCTGGATTGGCCCTTTTGCCTCTGCTTTGAATCCCCCCTGGATCCAAAGATAAGGAAATTCATCTCGTCATCGGACTCTCTTCAGACAAGGGTCATAAGAGGGCCTGAAGAGGAAAGGATCCGCGTACTGCACACTCCTCAATCGACCGCGTTTAAATCGTTCGAGGCAGCGGCAGGGAAAACAAGTGCCTCAAAAACGGCAAAGGAAAAGGCCATAAGAAACTGGCGGAAAGAAGTCCAGCGGCAAACAGGCTGGTCTGACCCGGAACAGCAGCTGATCCCAATGGGCCAGGACGTTTGTTTTGCAGGCTCCTTTTACCGTCTATCCACTAATATTAAAGATTTGATCGAAATCATAAAACGAAACGCTTCCACATATCCGGCTGACGCTTCCTTAATAAGATCCCTCTGCGAAGGAGGCCCCTTAGCTGAGACTCACAACACACGATTCCCCATTGTACAAGGACCGATGAGCTGGGTCAGTGACAATGCGGAGTTTGCCTCTGTTATCGCTGACAAGGGAGCGCTCCCCACCATAGCTCTGGGTCAACTAAAGGGAAATATTTTAAAAAAAATCCTCAAGGACACCCGGAACAAACTGACTGATAAGCCCTGGGGAGCCGGAGTCCTCGGTTTTATATCTCCTCAAATACTGAACCCGCAATTGAAAGCCATTCAAGAGATAAGACCGCCTTACGTCCTGCTGGCAGGAGGGCGGCCCGACCAGGCAAGGTCTCTTGAAGAGCAAGGGATCCATGTGTATGCCCATGTTCCGACAACAGCCATCCTGCGGCTCTTCTATAATTCCGGGCATCGCCGTTTTATTTTTGAGGGAAATGAAGCCGGCGGACATGTAGGTCCCTATTCAAGCTTTGTCCTCTGGGAACTGATGACCAATGAACTTCTTCAGCTTGTTGGTTCCGATACGCAGGAAGCCAAGTCCTGCCGTGTGCTGTTCGCAGGGGGCATTCACGACAGGCAATCAGCCTCCATGCTGGAGGCTATCACAACACCCCTCACAAAACAGGGAGTCCAAATAGGAGTGGTATTGGGAACCGCTTACTTGCTCACACACGAAGCGGTTGACACCGGAGCCCTCTCAAAGACCTATCAGGAAGTTGTTTCCGGCTGCGAGGATACCGGCCTGCTGGAAACAGGGCCCGGACATGCCGCCCGGTGTGTTCTGACGCCCTATTATGACACTTTTGAAAAAGAGAAGAGAAGACTGCTTGAAAGTCAGGTCGCCGGAGACCGGACAAAGAAAAACCTGGAACGGTTGAATCTCGGCCGTCTTCGCATAGCAGCAAAAGGAGAAAAGTCTGTTCCAGGGAAAAAAGGGGAAAAAGACCGCATAAGGAAAATTTCTTCAAGAAACCAGTTTCAAGAAGGGCTTTATATGACCGGCCAGGCGGCCTCCCTTCGCAAGGAAACCCTGTCTGTGGAACAGCTCCATCTAGAAGTTTCAGGGAATTCCCGCGAATCGATCCATAAAAAAAACAAAAAGCCTCCTCTTCCTCCTTCCCTAAAAAAAAGAGAAAGCAAAGATATTGCCATCATAGCTGTTTCCTGTTTCCTCCCCGGTTCAGCAAGTGCGAAGGCATACTGGAAGAACATATGCCTTAAGAAGAACTCTCTTCAGGAAATTCCCAGGGAAAGATGGGATTGGAGGCTTTATTATTCTCCGGACCGGTATGCCAGGGACAAAATTTATTCGAAATGGGGAGGTTTCATTGATGATGTTCTTTTTGATTCGCTTCTCTACGGTATGCCTCCAAGCAGTGTCAAGTCCATAGATCCTGTCCAGCTCCTGACTCTTGAGGCGGTAAAAACAGCCCTGGACGATGCCGCCTATTCGGAACGTAAATTCAACCGGGACAGGACATCTGTCATCATCGGTACGGGCGGGGGCATCCCTGACCACGGCATGGGCTACACATTCCGATCCATGCTCCCCCATTACTTGAATAACAACAGTCGATCCCACATCCCTGCTGAAGATATCATCTCTGCTCTTGGCCATCGTCTTCCGGAATGGACCGAGGAATCATTTGCTGGTTTTTTAAGTAATGTCTCGCCCGGCCGTGTGGCAAACAGATTCGACCTGGGAGGGACGAATTTTTCTGTCGATGCGGCCTGTGCCTCATCCCTGGCTGCCGTGGAAGTCGCTGTTCGAATGCTGCAAGCAGAAACCTGCGATATGGCCATTGTCGGCGGTTGCGATACCATGATGTCTCCGTTTGTATACCTGAGCTTCAGTAAGACCCAGGCGCTCTCCCCCAGCGGTCTTTGCCGGCCCCTAAGCAGTGAGGCAGACGGCATTATTATTTCCGAAGGGATCGTCACCGCAATCTTGAAAAGACTCTCAGATGCTGAAAGAGACGGCGACCACATTTATGCGGTCATCAAAGGGACAGGCTCTTCCAGTGATGGAAAGGCAAAAGGCATAACAGCTCCTTCTGTCAAAGGCCAACTCCGGGCTCTTGAACAAGCTTATCAAAATGCGACAACAGCACCGGAATCGATCGATCTGATCGAAATGCACGCCACTGGCACTCTCATCGGTGATAGTGTTGAAGTGGAAGCGTTACAGGAGTTCTTCGGCTTACACAAAGGTCATTCTTGTGCCGTCGGAACCGTCAAATCAATGATCGGTCATACAAAAAGCGCTGCCGGACTGGCCAGCCTGGTAAAGACCGCGCTGGCCCTTCATTATAAGATCCTCCCCCCTACCCTGGGTGTCACAAAACCGAATCCCCTCCTTGAAAACAAAGAATCACCTTTTTATATCAACACAGAAACACGCCCCTGGATAAAAAGGAAAAAGCACGTACCCCGGAGGGCAGGAGTCAGTGCCTTCGGATTCGGCGGTACAAATTTCCATGCTGTTCTGGAAGAATATGACCGCAAGACCACATCCGACCATTCGAGGGTCTCATATATTCCGAGAGAGGCAGAGCTGTTTCTCTGGAAAGGGGGATCCGTTCAGGAGATATCAGATAAACTCCAGCACATGCTTGAGCGCCCGGCATCGATATCCCCTCAAAATTTCGCCTGGTATGCAGGCAAACTCGCTTTCGAACACGACCACCATCCCGGTCATCTGTGCCTCTCTATCGTCGCCCGTTCCCCCGAAGACCTCATGACAAAAATCCGGAAAGCCGAAAGCTTTCTCATCAGTCCGGAAAAAGAGATATTATCCGATCCCGGGGGGATATATTTCACTCCCACGCCTTTGTTATCTGATAAAGCAAAACTGGCTTTTCTTTTCCCCGGCCAGGGATCTCAATATTTAAACATGCTGTCTCCTCTTGCATTGGAATTTGAATGTGTGCGCAGACCATTTGAGCGCGCAGGCTTTTTATTGGCCTCGATCCTCCCCAAACTTCTCGGAGATTATGTCTATCCTCAACCCGTTTTTAATGACGGGCAGCAGAAAAAACTCGTTTCAGACCTCAAAGATACCAATATAGCCCAGCCGGCTCTCGGAGCATCAGAGTGGGGAATGTATTCTCTCCTCGACCATCTGAATATAGTCCCTGACATGATGGCAGGGCACAGCTACGGAGAACTCCCAGCGCTCTGTGCGGCCGGAGTTTTCGATGAAGAAGAACTGTACAGGCTTTCGGAAATCAGAGCAAGGTTCATGGCCGCGGCCGGAAAAGAAAATCCGGGCTCCATGGCAGCTGTGACGGCTTCCCCTGCACAAATCCGACCCGTCATCGCAAACATCAAAGACGTATCCATCGCTAACATGAATGCGCCTCAACAAACCGTTATCTCCGGGACAAATGAAGCCATCAGAGAGAGCCTGAACAAATTGAAAAAAATGAATATCCCGACGAACATGATCCCGGTTTCCTGTTCCTTCCATACACTGAGCATGAAAAAAGCTCGGGACCAATATAAAAAAGTCCTCTCAGCCAGCCGAATGAATCCTCCCAAATTACCTGTCTATTCCAATCTCAATACCTCGCTCTATAAAGGGACCGCTCCCGACATCTCTTATAAACTGGCAGAACTCATGGTCAATCCCGTTCGTTTCCGGCAGATCATTGAGACCATGTATAAAGACGGCGCCCGGGTTTTTCTGGAAGTCGGCCCGAAAAATATTCTGACAAACCTTACCAGGGACATTCTTAAAGGAAAAGATTTCTGCGCCATCGCCACTGACCATCATGCGAAGAAAGGAAATGAATGCTTCTTTCATGCTTTGGCGAAACTGGCTTCTGAGGGAGCTTATCTATCTGCCGGATTTCTCTACCAACAAACCGAAGCTCCCTGGTCGGATTCGCCTCAAAAAAAAGAGGGAAAACCAAAAAAGGATCTATGGCTTGTGAACGGCTACAGGGCCATCCCATTAAGTCAAAAGGATAAAATTTCGGAAAAAAAGAGCCCAAAGCAGCCCCTCTTCAACAGGCTCACTATGGGCTCAGGAAACACGGAAGCGCAAGATCTCATAGATCTTCTTCAAAAAGAGAAGGACTCCGGAAACAAAGGGGAGGTATTGAAAAAATTCCAGAAACTCATGAACCATTTTCTTAAAGTCCAGAAAGAAGTCTACCAAAGCTACCTGCAAAGCTCCCATAACCAGGAACATCCTGAAAGCAGAGAAAGCCAGCTAGAAAAAGAACAAGACAGCCCCATTCCGGAAGCAGGCCCTGATACCAGCCAAAATGAATTCGATCCGGGACATGAGGACGGACATGATATCCATACAAAAGTTCTCGATATAATCTGTGAAAGAACAGGCTATCCTAAAGAAATGCTTGACCTTGACCTTGATATTGAAGCGGATCTCGGTATAAGTTCCATTAAAAGAATAGAGATCCTCAGCGGCTTTCAGCAAAAATATCCTCATTATGCTCTCACCGATGAGGAGATGGAACGAATATCATCTTTAAGGACACTCAAGGACATCATCCATATCATTCAAAACAAACAAAAAAAATCTCCCGCCAAAAAGAAAGATTCTCCGGCTCCTCAGTCAAATGAGGCTCTCCCCTCAAAGAGAGCGGCATACCGCACCGTTCCTTGCGTTCTGGAAGCGGATGTTGTTGAAAAAACCATCTCTATCAAGAAAAACAGCGTTTGGCTTATAACTGACGATGGAAGAGGCATTGCCCGGGGACTGGCCAGCCGGTTAAAAAATCAAGGATACCGGCCGGTCCTGTTATCAACAGTCCAGGCTCCTTCCCGCTCCTCCATTCCCTGTTTCAGACTTTCCTGCCATGAGCCGGAAAAGCTCGATCATACCTTAACCCATTTAAAAAAGGAGATAGGGCCTCCATCCGGTTTGATCCATGTTGCTCCTCTCAATAAGATCTCCCCTTTTCTTGAGATGAGCAACAAACAGTGGGAAACCCGGTTGGACCAGGATATAAAATCACTCTTCCTCTTGTTTAAAGCCGTAGAGAATGATTTGAAGAATGCCTCTCAAAGCGGGGAAGCTTTGGTCTTCGGAGCCACGCAAATGGGGGGAACATTTGGATTCAATCATAATGAGATCCCCATGTTTCCCGGCCATGGAGGCATATCGGGTTTTTTAAAGTCCCTGGCTCATGAATATCCAGAGCTCCGGATCCGCTGTCTTGATTTTTCTCCGGAAGCCCCTGCACACAAAATCATTGATATCCTCAATGAAGAGCTCTTCAAAGAGTCCGGCCCGGTTGAAATCGGATTCAGCGGTAATAATAGAATGACCCTCGGTTATAAAAAAGAAGACCTCACAGATGTTCCGGAACATCCTCTGATCGAGTCTTCATCTCGTATCCTTATCCTGGGGGGAGCCCGTGGAATCACCTCCATCCTCTCCCATCATATTGCCAAAAAATACAAACCGACATTGATCATTGCCGGCCGATCCCCACTCCCTTCTCAAGAAGACCCTCTTTTTTCAAAACTCGAAAAAAAGGAAGAAGTCATCCGGGTCTTGATCGAAAAAAAGAAGTCCTCGGGCAGCGCATACAAACCCATTGATATTGAAAAAAGTTATCAGCGGTTGATGAGGGACAGGGAGATGAGGAAAAATCTATCTTCCCTTGAAACAGCAGGCGCCAGGTATGAATATCATTCCGTGGATGTAAGGAATGAAAAGGACGTCAGCAGCCTGGTGGATCACATCTATAAAAAATTCGGGCACCTGGACGGAGTGATCTATGGAGCTGGAATTATTGAGGATAAACTCTGTTCGGAAAAAACCTATGATTCATTCAGCCGTGTCTTTGATACAAAAGCGCATGGTGCCTTCACTCTTATCCGGCGGCTAAGAAAAGAAGACCTCAAGTTCCTCGTTTTCTTTTCTTCTATTGCCGGGATCTTTGGAAACAAGGGGCAAACAGACTATGCTGCGGCAAATGAGATCTTAAACAAACTAGCTCTTTCCCTTGCTGACAGGTGGCCCGCCCGGATCATTTCCATAAATTGGGGCCCCTGGGAATCAAAAGGCATGGTGAGCCCTGAGTTGAAAAACGAATTTCTGCGTCACAGGATCGACCTCATTGAACCTGAAAAAGCCCTGCAGTTTATGGATTATGAACTACGATCATCAGCCCGTAAAGAGCCGGAAGTCATTTTTGCTGCCATGGACTGGCCAACTCTCCCCAAAATCCCTGCACAAAAGAAGACTTCCCACCCTGATTCCGGCCGGTTCATTCAAGTAAACCGATCGTTTTCTTTAGACAAAGATATTTATCTGAAAGACCATAACATAAATGGAAAGCCCGTGCTGCCCCTAGCCTTTGCGCTTGAATGGATCCAGCATGCTGTTCTTGAAAATTGGCCCGGACATCCCTATGTATCTTTTCAAAATTTTTCTGTAAAAAAAGGCATTGTTTTTGACAGTCTCCCAAAGGCCCTTCATCTCTTCATCCGGCCCGATAATTCATCTCCCGGCAAAACCCACAAAGCAAAGGTCATGCTTTCACCGACTCAGGAGAGCAGGCACTATTCCTACCAAACAAATGTCACCATTTTGTCTGATCCCCCTTTTGTCTCCGGTAATGATCATTTCCACCTTACCTCACCTTACAAAACGGATCTTTCTCTTAAGAAAATTTACAATTCCTGGCTTTTCCATGGCCCCTGTTTCCATCATATCAAGAAGATCCAGGGGATCAATAACGAAGGGATCGCCGGGACCATCGAAGCTGTCCCTGCTTCCTCTTGTTTGTCAAAAGGTGAAGACAATTGGTCTGTCAATCCTATTATACTTGACTGCGCCCTCCAGTTTCTCTTGATATGGACACGCAAGATATGGGATACGACAGGTTATCCTATGGGATTCCAATCATTTGATTCGATAAAAAACCTATCGGATGAACCCTATGACTGCCGGATCAAAGTGTATCCGGAGATACCAGGACAGATGCTCCGCAGCGATATTACCTTATTGGATAGAGCAAAAGTCCCTGTGGTGAGCTGGAAAGGTGTAGAAGTCTATTGCCGAAAAGACTGGAATATTTAAACAAAAAAATGAATCAAAAAACCCCTCTAGACCCCATCGCTATCGTAGGCATGGCCTGCCGGTTTCCCGATGCTCCGGACCTTAATACCTTCTGGCAAAACATACTCAAAGGTCACAACGCTGTGCATGAAGCCTCACCTGACCGCTGGAATATCCAACATTTTTACTCCAAGGGACATAAAGAAAAAATATACTGCAAACAGGGAGGTTACCTGCCGAATTCATTCCTTTTTGATCCTTCCCCTTTCGGAATCATGCCGGGAGCAGTGGAGGGAGGCTCCCCGGAACAATTCCTCGTTCTTCAAACAGCCCGAGAGGCACTGCTGGATGCGGGATACAAGGACCTTCCCCTAAAAAAAGGAATCCGTGCAGAATTCATTCTCGGCCTCGGGAATTACATAGGTGTAGGACAATCAAATATCTATCAAAGAACAAGCATCATCCATCAGACGATCCAGATCCTCAAACAGATCAATCCCGACTTATCCGACAAAGAACTGAGATCCATCAAGGATGAGATGCAGGAAAGCCTTCTTCCTTTCCGCCCGGAAACAGCGCCTTCCGTAATCCCCAATATAACCTCTTCGCTCACCTCAAACCGGTTTCATTTTATCGGTCCCTGCTTTACGGTTGACGCGGCCTGTGCCTCCTCTTTGATCAGCGTTGAGATCGCTCTGCGCGACCTTCTGTCAGGATCCTGCGACCTTGCGTTAGCTGGCGGAATACACATCCAGAACAACGTCCCCTTCCTGTCCGTATTCTCGGCTGTCCAGGCTCTTTCCCCGAGCGAGACCATCCGGCCTTTTGACAGGAACGCAGACGGAACGGTTCCCGGAGAAGGAGTGGGACTCCTTGTTCTCAAAAGGCTCAAAGATTCAATCCGCGACAGCAACCGCATCTATGCCTTACTCAAAGCGGTGGGCACCTCAAGTGATGGGCGAACAGCAGGCGTCCTAGCCCCGAGTGAAAAAGGGCAGATCCTCGCTATGGAGACCGCTTATCAAAGTGCCGGGTTGAGTCCCCGGACGATCGGCTTGATCGAAGCCCATGGGGCCGGAACCCGGATGGGAGACGATACGGAAATAAAATCGCTCGTCTCTGTCTTCGCAAAACGGCCTTTGAACTCCCCTCCTGTCGCTTTAGGCTCCGTAAAGTCCATGATCGGTCATGCCATGCCGGCAGCAGGAGCCGCCGGCATCATCAAAAGCGCCCTTTCCCTTTATCACAAAGTACTTCCTCCGTCGCTTAACTGCAGCGATCCTGACAAAAGAGTGGCCGGTGACCAAAAAAATATCCACATCAACACAAGATCAAGACCGTGGATACACGGCGCCCGATCTCACCCAAGACGCGCCGGTGTCAATGCCTTTGGTTTCGGCGGCATCAATGCCCATGCCATACTCGAAGAATATTCAAATCCCTCTCTCCCCTCCCCTTTACTTCTCGAATGGGATACAGAGCTGTTTTTATTTAAGGGAAAAACCCCGGCTGCTGTTTTAGACAGAGCCAGGAAATTTTTGAGCAGAAGTAGAGATTTTGAGGATTCTTCACTTACGGATCTGGCTTTCACCCTGAATTCTGATGGAAAACACTGGACTCACTGCTTGTCGGTCGTTGCGGGATCGCAAGAGGATCTGATAGAAAAACTCGATTTTGCCGTCCGTGAGATGGACCGATCCGCCCGATCGAAGATTCAGGATAAAAAGGGAGTCTATTTCTTTAGGAATCCCCAGGAAAGAAGAGGAAAGACAGCTTTCCTTTACCCGGGAGAAGGTTCGCAGTATGTGGATATGCTGAAAGATATCTATCTGAATTTTCCTCAAGTGAGAAGCTATCTTGACCTGCTTGACTATATAAGCCTTCAGGATAAATCCTCGGGGATGCCTCCCAGCTGGTTTTATTACCCTCCCCTGCTTAATGATAAAAAAAGGGCTGAAAACGATCTCTTCGATCAGGAAAGTTCACGAATCACCATGATCATTTCCAATTTAGTCATGGATAAGATCATCGAATCACTCGGCATCAAACCCGACACAGTGGGAGGACACTCTTCAGGAGAGCTGTCGGCCTCGGTGAAAGCAGGCATCTACGAACTAGACGAGTTTATGGACCATATTCCGCGGCTGCAGGAACTCTTTCACATTGTATCCGAACTCACAGATGTGCCTGAAGGTTCCATGCTGGCAGTTTCTGCCGGTAAAGATAAAATCACTCACATCATCCGTTCCTCTAAGGAAAAAATATATCTTGCCAATGATAACTGCCCTCACCAGGCGGTTATTGCCGGAAGCCGGACAATTATGGAGAAGCTCTTCAAAGAGCTGATACAGAAAGGAATACTCTGCTACCGTCTCCCCTATAAATACGGCTATCACACAGAGATGTTTTCCGTAATGGAAGAACGCCTTCATAAATTCATCTCCTCCTTGACCATTCACAGTCCGTCTCTTCCTTTTTATTCGTGCATCACAGGAAAAAGATATCCGGGAGAAAAAGAGGAAATCATCTCTCTTGCTTCAAAGACATGGTCCATGCCGGTCAACTTTTTCACGATGATCGAATCCATGTACCAAAATGGAGCGAGGACTTTTATCGAGGTGGGACCGAAGAGCAATCTCACAGCATTTGTTGACGATATCCTTAGAAACCGTCCGCATGCGGCTCTTGCGTCAAATGTATCCTACAGGTCCGGCACAACACAAATCAATCATCTTGCCGGAATGCTTGCTTCCCTCGGATATCCCGTAAATACTGAATGTTTGTACAAGTATAGAAAGAAAAAGAAAGTGAATCTCGATCAGGATGTCAATCTTCAAAAGAAAAAAAAGAGCCGCAGGATGGAAATTTTTCTGTCTCTTCCTGAAGCAAGAGCAAAAAAGAGAAAAAGACAGCCGCGGCAAAAACAACCGCTGCAGGATGCCGAAGAACTCACCGCTCCCCTTTCATCTTTCCCCTTTCCTCCGTCCGGAGGAAAGAACCGTGAGGAGGCGATCCACGGATTCCTGGATACCATGGAAAATTTTCTTCAAGTCCAGGAAGATGTCCTGAAGACATATTATAAAGGCTTGTCCCCGGGTATCCGGACTGAACCTACGGATAGAAAGCCCCTTTCACAAGAAGCCATAAAAGCTGAAGACAAGCCTTTTATTCAAGAGATCAAAACACTCTCCAACAAGAACGGGCTGGAAGCGGTCTGCACATTGGATCTAAAAGAAATGCTCTTCCTTGATGACCACCGGTTTTTCAGCTCTTCGGCCAGTCTCTTTGATCCGGCTCTCAAACCATTAGCTGTTGTTCCCTTGACCATCAGCCTGGAGATCATGGCTGAGGCGGCTTCTCTTTTGATGGAAGGAAAAACTCTCAAAGGATTTAAAAGTGTCAGCGCTTTGAATTGGCTGAGTATCCAAAACAGTCAGATGCTCACTCTTTCTATTTCAGCAAAAAAGAACAGCAGCCCGAATGAAGTCACCGTTGGTCTTTTCAATCAGGACCGAACACCCGCAGCCAAAGCTGTGGTGCTCTTTTCAGACACCAGTCCCGCGCCTGCTGTTTCGAGTGAATTCCCTCTTTCAAAAATAAAAAAGGCGGGACTTACCGCCCATCAGATCTATGAACAGAAGCTCATGTTTCATGGCCCCCGATTTCAGGGCATCTCCCTTCTCGATGAACTTTCCCCTGACGGGGCTAAAGCCACTCTGGAGGTCCTTCCTGCCAAGGAAATTTTCCATTCAAACGAAGCACCAGACCTCCTGTTCGATCCCTTCCTTGCCGATGCAGCAGGCCAGGTGGTCGGATGCTGGGCCACTAAATATTTAAAAAATGAATTTGTGGCCTTCCCGGTGGCCATCGATGAGTTAAATATCCGGGGGAAGAAACCCAGCCCCCATGAGAGACTCACATGCCGGGTCAGAATAAAGGAAAAAGGGGAAAAACACATCAAGGCTGATCTTGAGCTGGTCGATTCCAGCGGTCATTTCTACCTTGACGTATCGGGATGGAAGGATATAAGACTTCCTTTAAAAACCCGCACATACCGGTTTTTACAAAACCCCCGACAAAAATTCCTCTCCAGGGAATGGAAGATAAAGGACCTTTGCCTATATAGTAAAAAACAGGAATCCGATCCCAGCATCTGCTTTTTTCCGGGATTATTCGGGATCCAGGAGCCCTTTTGGTCCTCTGTTTGGGCCCATCTTTTCCTCTCAAGGAAAGAAAGACAAACATACAGAGATATCAGCCCTCCCAAGAAAGCTGACTGGCTTGCGGGACGGATCGCTGCTAAAGATGCCGCCAGAGCCTGGCTGAGCCGCATGTATCATGTCCACGTCTTCCCTGCGGATGTGGAGTTGTGCGGAGCTGAAGGAAACAGGCTTCTTGCCTGCGGCAAATGGGAAGAGAAAACAAACGGAGAAAAGGTTCTGGTTTCTCTGTCTCATTCCAAAGGCCAAGCTCTGGCTATTGCAGCCTCACAGGTCCGCGGTGTCGGAATCGACATGGAGATATATGAAAACAAGCCGGATGGATTTGAAAAGAACTCACTGAGCGGGAGGGAAAGAAAAATTCTGCATACTCTAAGAAAGGAGGAACGTTTGGAATGGATGCTCCGGTTCTGGTGCGCTAAAGAAGCGCTTGGAAAAGCCCTGGGAACAGGACTTTCTTTAGGACCAAAGAGTTTTGAGGTCATCGGTCAGGAAAACCAGGATGTTCTCCTCATGGTGCCGGGGGAAAAAATGCTGTCTTTCCTTACCGATATCCCGAACCAAAAATACAAGGCTTACACAATGAGAAAAGGAAAAACCATCGCTTCTTTTGTTATTTTAGAATAAACATGAGAAAATATTTTCGATTCTTCCCAACTGATAATTGGAGGTGGATATGAGCGCCCAAACTGTAGAAAACATATTCTCGGTCCTTCTTCAGATCATCGAAGAACTGTTCGAAGCCTGGGAATACTCAGGCAAGATCACACAGGAAACGACCCTCCTCTCTGACCTTGGTTTTCAATCGATCGATGCGGTCGCTTTAGGCTCTGCCATCGAGGACTACTATGATCAAAAAATTCCGTTTGCACAGTACCTCGCCGATCTGGAAGAAAAGGGCATTTCCGATATCAAATTAGGTGACTTTGCCCGTTTTATCCAAAAAAACCTTGGCAGCCGAGGGGATAAAAACAAATGAGCTGCTCCTGCTTTCTTCTCGGTCTTGACGGAGGCACATTCCGGATTATTGACTTCTGTATTCAAAAGGGAGTGATGCCCTTCCTAAAGGGTTTTTTAGAGTCATCGGCTTTCGGACCGATTGAATCCACAATCCCGACCCTTACCCCGCCGGCGTGGACGACTCTTGCCACGGGAAGGTCACCGGGACATCATGGGATTTTTGATTTCTATACCTTTGAATCCGAATCAAGCCGCATGCTCCGGTTAATCTCATCGAGGGATATCTCCTGTGAGACCGTTTGGTCAATGGCCAATCGGGCGGGACTCCGGACAGCGGTACTGAATTATGTTGCCACCTATCCGCCCCCTGAGATCAATGGATATATAGTTCCCGGGTGGGTGCCCTGGCGCTGGATGAAGTTCGGAAGCCGTCCCAGGGGGCTCTTTAAAGACATCGGGAGGCAAAAAGACATTAACACCAAAATTCTTGCCTACCATCCTGACGAGGAAGCCAAGGCCATCGAAGGATGCGAACAGGAAGAACTGGAGCCCTGGATCACACTGCATATTAAGAGGGAGAGGCAGTGGTTCCGGCTGGCTCGATACCTTTATGAAAAAGACCCATCTGAGTTGACAGCCGTTGTCCTGGATGGAATGGATAAAATCCAGCATCTGTGCTGGCGGTACATCGATCCGGAGCTTTCACCCGGAATCCCTGACAAAAAATTCTCCCATATCCGGAAACTCAGCTTTGAATACTACCGGCATGTCGACCGATACATCGAGTCCCTGGTCAAACTCTCAGGGCCGGAAACCACATTTATCATAGCCAGCGACCATGGGTTCGCCCCGTCTGAATATCAATTCAGCATAAACGTCTGGCTGGAGGAACAAGGATATCTATCATGGAAAGACGGAGATACACAAAAACGGGGCCGTTCTGAGTCCCTACAGATCAATGACCCGGCTTCTGTCACCTTAAGGTCTCTGAACTGGGACCTTACCAGAGCTTATGCAGCTTCCCCGGGCACTAACGGCATTTTCATTCCCGTATCCGGCTCTAGAGGCGATAAAGGCATTCCTCCTCAGAATTATGACTCTACGAGAGACGAGCTTATGACAAAGCTCAAAAAAGCGAAAAATCCGTGGAACAACCTGCCTCTTATCTCTCATGTATGGAAAAAGGAAGAATTGTTTTCTGGTCCTTTCCTCAACAATGCCCCTGACCTGGCATTCGAACTTTTTGATAACGGACATGCTTCCATTTCCCGGAATAAATCTTCGCTCATCCGACGCCCGCACACTATCGGAGGACATGAAAGACCGGGGATCTTTGCCCTCCGGGGCCCCGGTATAGTGAAAGGCAGGCATCTGGACAACATATCCCTTCTCAATGTGACCCCTACGATCCTGTATTCCCTCGACCTCCCGATACCTGAAGACCTCGAAGGCAGCGTGGTAAGGGAAGCTTACTCACAGCAGTGGATCCGGCAAAACCCTCCTCAAAAAGGACCCCAGACTGAGAGACAATTAAGATCCGGGACAGCTGTGAAAGAAACAGATATATTAAATAAGGAAGAGAAAGAACAGATAAAAAAAAGGCTTAAAACCCTTGGATATTTTGAATGAGAGGACCATAATATTCTCATGGCCAAAGCAAAACTAGACGAGATCACGATGCACTACCAGCAAAAGGGAGAGGGTCCGGATGTCGTGCTGATCCACGGGCTCACCGGGGACCTGTCTCCCTGGTACTTCACCTTTATCCCTGCGCTGTCTCAAAAATACAGAGTCACAGCCTATGATTTGCGCGGACACGGTTTGAGCGACATGCCCCCCTCCGGATACAATTCAAATATAATGGCCGGTGACTTAAAATCTCTTCTCGACTTTCTCCGGATAGAAAAGACATTTCTTGTCGGTCACAGCTACGGAGGAGTGGTCGCCATGGCATTCGCCAGCAAATTTCCAGAGCGTGTTAAAGGGATCGTCATCTATGATACAGGTTTTCCTGCCCTTAGACGGTTTAGAGACATGGAGAACATGCTGGATTGGGATAAATATGAAAAAATCCTCTCTCAATACAACATAACCCGGGACACTGATTTCAACGACCTCAAAAACACAATGGAACTTTTTCTAAAGGTCCCTCTCCCTTTCGGCCTTCGCAAAGGACGCATAAGGAAAAATCCCCGCATCCGCAAACTCATACAAGAGACAACAGCCGTCAAGGAATTCGCGGAGACCGCCGATCTGACCGAGGAAAGGCTTCTTTCGGTCACCCATCCTGTGCTTGCTGTTTATGGAAGCTCCTCGCCTGTATCCGAGGTGGGAAAACATCTGGAGAAAAATTTGGCACAGTGCCGTTTAGAGTATGCGGAGGGAGAAGACCATCTGTTCGTGCTCAAGGAACCAAAAAGATTTCTTCGTTTGGTTGAGGATTTTCTGGAAAAACAATCCCGATCCTGAAACGGGATATCATCCTGATTGATTTTTTCCTTTCTAAAAAATAAAATAACCTTTCCATGAGAGTGATATGCTGTGTTGTTGCCCTCCTTATCATCCCGGCAGTCCTTTCTGGCAGTATTCAATTCTCAAACTACTTTGAAAACAGGTTTTTTATCTTATCCAGTGGTTTGCCAGTGCTTCAAGAAACACAGAGAGAGGCTTCCCTCAGTGATTACACACGTCTCAGGATCCAGGCATCCAAAGAACTGGCGACCCAAGCTTCGGTCCATTTCGCACTGGATTTCTTCACTTTCCACGGCCTGTTAAGAAGTCCTCTCGGTGCTTACGAATCCCAACAAACCAACCAAGACAAAAGGCTCCTTCTGGCACTCGACCGGGCTCATATCGATCTTTACCTGCCCGGATTTGATATCATCCTTGGAAAACAGCGGCTTGCTGGAGGGGTGGCTTCGGTTTGGACATCCATGGATATCTTCAACCGTATCAATATATTCGAACCAATGGAAGAAAAACCGGGAATCAATGCTCTGAAGATCTATGTTCCTCTGGGAAAATTATCCGCACTCACCGGGATTTATGCGCTTGAAGATGATCTGGCCTCGTCAAAATCAAGCCTCCGTGCTCAAACTCACTTTACCAGCGTTGATGCGGCTTTCACCTTCAGTCATGAAACAAAGAGAAACCGGTCTCTTTTGGGAGTGGACTTCCGGGGAGAACATGTGATCGGGTGGTGGGCTGAAGCCGGATACCTTATCTCTCCGCACCGCACGGACAAAAAAATCGTCCTTGGATTCGACTACACCTTCCCGGTCGCAAGAGGAATTTACTGGATGACAGAATTCCTTTACGACCAAAGCGGAGAAAAAGAATCATCCCGGTACGATTACGCGAAACTTCGATCCGGAGAAAGATACACATTAGGGCGATCGTACTGTTATTCCAAAGTGACCTATGGAATGCCCCGTTACTTTTCTGCCAGTTTAGCCTATATCGGGAACTGGACAGACGGCTCGTTTATGATGAGCCCCTCTTTTCTCTACCCTATGAGTGACAATGTATCTTTCACCACCGGATTTTTCATTCCTATGGGGCACAAAGAGGGAGAGATGAATCGTCTTGAAAGCGGCCTTCTGTTTTTTTTATGGTTAAAGATAAATTTTTAAAAGGATTCCTCAAATGAGTGTTGTCAGATTAGAACATGTTTATAAAGCCTATCATTTAGGGAAATTCGATCATGAAGCGGTGCATGATATCACTCTATCTGTAGAAGCGGGAGAATTTCTTTCTATTGCCGGCCCCTCAGGGTCAGGGAAAACCACACTTCTCAATATCATGGGCTGTCTTGACAAGCCCAGCCTCGGAAAAGTATACATCGAAGACAAAGACATCACAGAGCGGCTCATGGCTCATTTAGCCACAATAAGACGTGAAAAAATCGGATTCATATTCCAGACATTTAATTTGATCCCTGTGTTGACCGCTGTCGAAAACGTAGAGTTCCCTCTCATCCTGGAAGGAATAGACGATGCCGGGGAAAGAAGGTCCCTGGCAAAAAAATTCCTGGATCAGGTCGGACTTGAAGGATTTATTCATCGAAGGCCCAATGAATTGAGCGGAGGGCAGCAGCAGAGAGTGGCCATCGCCAGAGCCCTTGCAAAAAACCCCTCATTGGTCCTCGCAGATGAACCCACGGCTAACCTTGATTCGAACACAGGGAAAGAAATTTTGGAACTCATGCTCGACCTCAATCAGAAGCTATCGACAACATTTGTTTTTTCCACGCATGACAGGATGGTTATGGACTTCGCCAGAAGGTTGATCAAACTTAAAGACGGAAGAATCGAACAGGATAAGGTCATCGGTCAATGAAAATGTTTCTCCGAATTGCGTTCAGGAATATTTTCAGGCAGAGAAAGCGGACCATCATCACTTTTCTGTCCATAGCTGTGGGACTGGGCCTGATGATAGTGGGATTCAGTCTGTACAACGGAATCGATTCACAAGCCCTGAACACCCTTATCGATACCCAAACAGCGCATCTGAAAATCTTCGCACAGGGTTACGGACAAAAGAGAGACGAATTCCCA
>CAZSZS010000211.1:0-4496 GCA_964611275.1 uncultured Eubacteriales bacterium | reverse complement strand
CTGAATCTGTTTCTTGCTTCCTACAGATTCGAAGAACCCATGCAGAAAATCTACAGAAGCATTATCCTTTTCTTTTTTATTCAGCTGGTATCCGTGCTGATGATAACTTACATCCCCTTCCTCTCCACCTGGCACTTTTAGGAAACATCCCGGGTTATTCTACGGCTATCTCCTTTGAGCTCTGCCACAGGCCATGTATATTGCAGTAGCTTGACGCAAAGAGAGTCCCCGGCTTATCTGTTTTAAAAGCTAATGTCACGGTATGGTGAGTATAAATGGAGCTTGTGTCCGGACCGTCTGTGCTTTCTCCGTGAGCCGTGAATTCAGCTTTACCGATTTGATAGGGAAAATTGCTTCCTTCGGGTTTAAAATACACCATGATCCACCGGATGTGGTGTTCTGTTGTGTTGGGATGAGCGATTTCCTTCCCCAAGCTTACTTTCACGTCAACTATCTCGCCTTTTTTCACCCGCTCAGGCGCATCTATGACAGGAATATGTTTTTCCTTTTTCCAATCAGCAGTCTTGAATAAATCTTTGAATTCAGTCATTTTTTTCTCTCCTTTGTTACGGTATTCATTCCAAATGCTGTCTTTGTTGTACTATCTATCCACATTCTAAAATGTAACTCACATCAAGTCAATGTTTCATGAGGACTGCCCTTATATGACCTGGCCCTTTTTTTATGAAGAGGACAGCATAAAAAAATTTGAAAAAAGTACTTGACAAGGACTTTTTTCTAAGGTAAATTGTATATGTATTATATATACAGTTATAACGGTAATAACAATATGCACAAAAAACCAAAATGAGAAAAAAATGAAAATAATCATATCCAATGCTTCACAGAAACCGATTTATTTTCAGATTGCGGAGCAGATCAAAAACCAGATCATAAGCGGAGAACTCAAAGAAGGGGAACCTCTCCCGTCGATCCGGAAACTCGCCCAGGAACTTCAAATCAGTGTTATCACTACAAAAAGAGCTTACGAAGAGCTTGAAAAAGAGGGATTCATAGACACGGTTGGCGGAAAAGGATGTTTTGTGGCCATGCAGAACAAGGAACTTCTCAGGGAAAAGAAGATGAAAATGGTTGAAGACACGCTGTCACAGGCGGTTACCGAGGCGAAACTTCTTGGAGTCAGACTAGAGGAACTCAAAGAAATGCTCACGCTTCTGTACAAAGAGGAGGAATAATGGAATACGCTGTCGAGATTGAAAATCTTAGGAAGGAATTCAAGGGATTTACTTTGAAGGACGTTTCTTTCCGGATACCCAAAGGATACATCATGGGACTTATAGGGCCTAACGGGGCTGGAAAGACCACTCTTATCAAAATGATCATGAACTTGATAAGAAAAAATTCCGGCCGCATCCTTGTGTTCGGAAAAGATCATATCCAGCATGAAGCTGAGATCAAATCTCGGATCGGGTTCGTGTATGATGTTCCTCCTTTTTATGAAGATTTGAAACTCAAAAGCACTGCTTCCGCCATAGCCCCTTTTTATCCGGAATGGAATCAACAATTGTTTCTCAAACTCATGGATGAATTCGAGCTCCCCCAAGGCAAAAAGTTCAAGAAACTATCTCACGGCATGAAAATGAAATTTTCCCTTTGTATAGCCCTTTCCCATCGCGCAGACCTCATTCTTATGGATGAGCCCACATCCGGTTTAGACCCCGTATTCAGGCAGGAGCTTCTCGCGCAGCTGTCCCAAATAATGCTGAATGAAGAAAAAACCGTTCTGTTCTCCACACACATTACATCTGATCTGGAGCGGATCGCAGATTACATTACTCTCATAAATAACGGAGAGATCCTCTTTTCTAAGGCTCTGAATGATGTCCTCGAAAACTGGGGCATCATCAAAGCGGAAAAGGATCTGCTGGAGAAAAAAGACATACCAGGTGTTATGGGATACCAAAAGACAGAATACGGCATTGAAATCCTTACGTCTGACATAAAAAAAGCCCAAACACTTCTTCCTTCGGATTCAAGCACAGAAAAAGCCTCTCTGGAAGACATCATGTACTTCACAAACAAAGGAGACAACAATGCTTAAACACATTCGAAGAGAGCTCATTTTTAACCAAACCTCACTGTATATTTTCGCGGTTTATATCATCCTATTTTGGATATGGGTCGACTGGCAGGATATTCCCTCTCGAATCTCTCTTATCTTTCTCTCTTTCGTACTGCCCATTTTTTGTGCGGCCAGCATCCAGGCCAGAGAAGAAAGATTCAAAGCATGGTCGCTGAACTGCAGCCTCCCGACGAACAGGAAGACCCTTATTTTAGCGCGTTTGATCACATCCTGGCTTCTTATTGTTGCCGCTTTCGTTTTTGGGCTCCTCTTCTCAGCCTTTTTTCAGGAAAACCCGGCCTTCTTAAGTCAACTTCTGGAACTCAAATCTCTATTTGTCTTTCTTTTGTTTTCCAGCCTCTTTCTTGCCTTTTTGCTTCCTTTTGTCATCCGCTTCGGTATGTCCGGAGTTATCATAGGATTGGTGGCCCTACAGGTTCTGGGGGTCATAACATTACTGCTGACAAGCGCATCCAGGAATAAAGAAAATGTCCTGAGATCTTTTATTCATTCCGTAATCAACGCTGTAAAATTCCTTTTAAACCATGAATCCACTCCCGCTTATCTTCTGCTGCTTCTTGCTTCTATAGCCTTAATCAATGCCTTCACCTTGAAATTTTCCCAGTTCCTCTTTTTACGGAGAGACTTTTAAGGAGGAACAGTGGCACTAGCTCTTGAAATCAACAAACTCCGCAAGGAATACAGCGACTTCATATTGGAAGACATCTCTCTCAAACTTCCCTCCGGATACATAATGGGACTTATCGGACCTAACGGAGCGGGGAAGACCACACTTATCAAGCTCATTCTCAATATGACCCGACGAAAATCAGGTGAAATAAGGGTTTTTGGCCTTGATAATCTCACTCATGAAACAGATATTAGATCAAGGATAGGATTTGTCCATGAAGAGCCCCATTACTACAGCTATCTCAAAGTCAAAGAAATAAGGGCTCTTTTCTCCAGGTTCTATGTGAACTGGAACAATGACCTGTTTTACAGCCTCTGCGGCGAATTCAATCTTCCGCTGGATCAAAGAATATCCGCTCTGTCCAGAGGAACCAAAATGAAGCTATCTCTGGCCCTGGCTCTTTCTCATGATGCTGATCTGCTTCTAATGGACGAACCCACCACGGGGCTTGACCCTGTATTCCGGAGAGATCTGTTAAGAAAATTCTCAGAGGTCATACAAAACGAAAATAAAACGGTTCTTTTTTCCACCCATATCACTTCTGACCTTGAAAGGACCGCGGATTATATAACCTATATCCAGAAGGGGGAAATACTCTTTTCATGCACCAAAGACCATGTCTTTGAAACCTGGGGATTAGTCAAGGGAGGAAATGAGATCCTCGATCATGAATCACTAAAATTTTTTAAGGGTGTTCGAAGAGGCCCCTATGGTTTTAAAGCCCTGACTACTGATAAGGAAAAAGTACGCTGCGCCTTTTCAGGAAAAAATATCTTGATAGATAAACCGTCTCTGGATGACATCATGTTTCTATTGAGCAAGGGAGAGATAAATGCTTAAACTCTGCTGGAAAGACTTTTATATCACAAGGCTATTCCTGATTCCCGTTCCTTTTTTCTTTGTCATCCTTTTGAATATCTTTGTCTTTTCCGAATTCTTATTTTTCACAGCCGGTATCCTACTCACCTTTATTATGGTTATCTCCATTCCCTTAATGGAAGACAAATACAGAACTGAGCAAATCATGCTAAGTCTCCCTGTTACAAAGCAAAGTATTGTCTTATCAAGATATGTTTCCTCTTTTTTCATTTCAGGGATCGGGATGATCCTTTATTTTGTTTCCGGCTCATTATACAGCTCGATATTCAAAGATAAGATAGTAAGCCTCAAATTCGTGATCGGTTTGGAAGGAGGAGCTGTCTTTTTATTCGTATCTTTTCTTCTTACGGCTTTATTTTTACCTTTCTACTTTAAACTGGGGATCAGCAAAGCCCTGCTTGTTTTTCCTGCTTTCATGGCGGTCTTATCAGCTGTCATATGGCTGGGGATCGAGTCAATATCTTTAAATCTACAGACTTTACTCAATACCCCTCTGTTACTATTCCTCCTGTTCCTTCTCTTCTCAAGCCTTACACTTGTATCCATATCCCTCTCAATAAAAGCCTATAAACTCAAGGAGCTGTAACCAATGCTTCTTTTTGTGAAAAAAAAATGAATAAGATAATGTTCGTGCTTGTCATTCTGGTCATCATCCTATTGATGGCCTTTTAAAGACAAAAAAAAGCCCCTTCCGCGGGCATGTGTGCTGTTACTTGTTCCGCCTTTCCTTAGGAAAGGCGTTCCCGCCGGGAAGGGGCTTTAAGTCAGTCTACATGAACAACTCAGTCATTAGAACTCGAATCTCACTCCGAATCTCAGCATCCTCGGGTTCAGGATCTCATT
>CAZSZS010000210.1:0-1976 GCA_964611275.1 uncultured Eubacteriales bacterium | reverse complement strand
ACCCAGCCTTCTGATATGTTGTTCTTAAAAAGCTCTAACAGCTTCTTCCCCAATTTATGACAAGTCAACTTAGCGTTCCTGTCACCGACAAATTGCTTTAAATAAGAGACTCCTCCCAGGATGGAAAATGCCCAAGCTCTTGGGGAAGTGAAATTATTGACAAGGTTAAATGACTGATGAAATATCTCTGTTCCTAAGTTGGCAAGAGAATCATTAGGTGCTTCTGACACTAACAGCCCTGCAGCCCAAATCATCCTTCCGCAGCAATCTTCTGATTCGCTTTCTTTAATCCACCGTTTGTCATAAGAGAGTCTGTTTCTGACTTTACCATTAACCCTATCCAAGGCATACAATAAATAAGCAGAATAGATATTAATCAGAGAAAGTATAGAGTCGTCCTTAAAAAGTTTCCAGTTTTTTATGGCCACAATCAGAGCCCTTGCGTTGTCGTCTGTTGTGTAGCCATGACTCCGGTTCGGAATGGTATAGGTTGCATGCTCAAAAATGCCTGTATCATCAGTAAGGTTTCGGAGATGCCTTAAATCAACCTCAGGAAGTCCGATTTGAAGTTTTTTAATCTCCTCCAGGTCCTCTTTAGATATACCGACACTGACCTTCCGCTCTTTATACGTCTCACGAGCTGTTTCAAAAATTTGAATATAAGAAGATGCGACCTGCCGCCAAATCATAGAACGTCCAAAATCATACACTTTCTTCCGCATCCTCTGTCTGGCGACTTCATCTTGAGACAGTTTTGTAATCGCATCCATCAGAGCTTTTGAATCCCTGAACGGGACAATGATTCCCCTTCCATCCGCTAAAAGTTCCTGGGCATGCCAGTAAGGAGTCGAAATGATCGCCTTTCCACATGCTACGGCATAAGCTAATGTTCCGGAAGAGATCTGTTCTTTAGCTAAATAAGGTGTAATATAGATGTCAGCCATCACCAAATATTTTATGAGTTCATCCAAGGATACATAACGGTCATGAAACAATACATTTTCCTCCAGTCCGCTCCTCTTTACTAACTGCTCCAAGGAAATTCTGTATTCTTCTCCCTGAGATCTCTTAACGTTTGGATGAGTGACTCCTAAAATAATATAAAGTATTTGGGGATGCTTTTTTACAACTTCAGATAAAGCTTCTATGGCAAACTCTATCCCTTTATTTGGACTTATCAGCCCAAAGGTTAACATGACCAGTCTTCCCTCAGCATCAATTTGATCCTTGTAATAGCTGGTATCTAAAAACGGGACATTAGGCGCTCCATGATGAACCTTTTTTATTTTATTTTTATTCACTCCGTAAAAATGAGTAAGCATATCAATAGCCTTATCAGCCAAAACGACCACCATAGTGGAGTAAGAACATATCTCCTTCAACACTTCTTTCTGATGAGGAGACGGATTCTCCAGCACAGTATGTAAATTAGTTATCACAGGTTTTTTTAACCGTTCAAGGAGGGAGATAATGTATTCCCCATCCGGGCCTCCAAAGATTCCAAATTCATGCTGGATACACACAGCCTGTGAAAATGACAGATTCAAGAAATCAGCTGCTTTTTGATAATCAGTTCTATTTTGGACGTTTATTTCAAATATTACTTCATCTCCGTATGAATACCCTTCTAATCTATCATTTAAAGCCACTACTTGAAAAAGGCTGTTCTCACCTAATCCTTCGCCCTGCAGTTTAGCTGATGCTAATGCAAGGTCCCGGGTGTATGTCCCTATTCCGCAGCGCCGTGGAGGATAGGTCGCTAAAAAAGATACGGGTATTTTCTTGTGTATTTGACTGGATTCATGCATCTCAAATTCTCCCCTAAGGTTAGTCATTGATTTATTCCATGTATCAACAGGATTTTAAATAGCTTAACACCTCATTTAAATCAGCTGTGGCAAGGCATACGGATGTGTCAGCTGCCCCATAATATATCCTGAGTTCATTTTTCTCTTTATCCAGGATCGCTCCGGTGG
>CAZSZS010000209.1:0-12971 GCA_964611275.1 uncultured Eubacteriales bacterium | reverse complement strand
GGTTTCCAGGCTTTTTTCTTTTTTCCCTTTTTTTCAGCCGCATCACCTAGTTCCCATTCCTCATAGGCTCCCCAGAGACCTCCGGTAATCCACTCTCCGTTGTCCAGAATACCCACCACTCGTGAGATCTCCTTTTTCAGGCCCTCTTCATCTGAAACAGTCATGAGGTTAGCATCATTGATGAGCTCTCCGGCTCTGTTGAAATGAACGTGTCCGTCTATGATTCCCGGCGTAACAAAACTTCCTTTGAGGTAGATCACTCTGGATTGTTCACCTATGTATTTTTCCGCTTCTTCAGGGCTCTGGCACACAGCCGTTATTCTGTTTCCGTTTATTATAAGGGAATTCGCTTTGGGATTCTCAGGGTCAACCGTATATATGTCTCCGTTCAATAAAACCAAGTCCCCGGGTTCAACCGGCTCTTGTTTCTCGCCCTGACACCCGAAGAGAATAAAGATACATATAAAAACAAGCAAAAAAAGCACCAGCCAGTGAGTTAATTTTCCGAACATGTTTACTCCTTATTTTCCTTTTTGTGTTTTTTTATATTATCAAATATAATCATTTATTTCACACAAAATGAGAACAAATTCTATTCAGGACAATGAACCCTTATTGCAATATGAGTACAATTTAGCTATAGTCGAAAGGGATAGGAGGGAATATGAATAGGAATAAAAACCCACTGTGTTTCATTTTAATCATCATTGCTGCTTTTTTCTACGGCTCTTCATCAATCGCTTATGATAGACCTCCAGAAGACGAAACCTATCAGATGAATATCCATTCCTGGCTGTGTATGGGGCCTCTGCCCGCTCATCTTCCGGCCTTTCACAATGACAGCCAGAATGCTTATCTTCCTGAAAACCTGCTCAGGTTCAACGAACTGGATTTTTCTACCCTGAAGCCGGAATCCGGCGGTTCACTTGTCTGGCATGACGGAGAAGAATACGCATGGCGCACTTTAAATGGCGGCCAAAATGGAGTAAGAATCCCATCAAAAACCGACTCCTTATCCCAATTTTTCTTCTCTACTTACATTGATGTATCACAATGGACCAAAGCAGAGCTTTCCATTAAAAGCGCGCAAATCTTCACCCTCTTTATAGACGGAAACCAAATATCAACCAAATCAAAATTCAACCCTGTATCCGAAGAATCCAACAGCGTATCAGGCAGAACCCTCTCCAGGGAACTGGAACTTGAGACAGGAAAACATCTCATCATGATCAAATTCATTCATGACCCGAAAATTGATCCGGAATTCACGTTCGAAGCTTATCTAACCCTGAATAAAAAGTTCGTATCATCGGTTCCGAAATCCAGCCTCTCGCCAAAACAAACCATGGACATCTCTGTTCTTCTGGATGGACCTAAAGTGACCGGAGCCTCTATTTCCCCCTCCGGAAAATTCGCTTCCCTCACATTGAGAAAGACCACACCTCCCACAGATGAGTTAGAGAGCTGGATCCAAATATACACTCTTCCTGACTTAAACCTTATCCGCACTTACCGGGGAGGATGTTTGATATCAAGGTTTAACTGGGCATCTCGGGGAAACAAATTTTCCTATACCAGCAGGGACGGCGCTGAAGGGACTATTTGGGTCGTGGACCTGGATAAGGGCACATCCATACCTGTACTCGAAAAAATGAAAAATCTGGGAAGCCATACCTGGTCTCCTGATTCCTCCTTTATTGTCTATTCGGTGACAACCGAAGGAAGGCAAGACCAAAAAGGCGTTAAAAGGATCATCAACCCAGAAGACCGTCAGCCCGGATGGAGAGACCGCAGTCACCTGTTTAAACTGACTTTTCCGGACCTGGTGAGCCAGAGATTAACGGCCGGCACTCTATCGACTTATCTCAATGCCATAAGCCCGGACAATCAGAATCTGCTTTTCTTCCGTTCCACTGTTGACTTTTCCCAAAGGCCCTATTCAAAGATGTTTCTCTACATTCTAAACATCAACACTCTAAAGGAAGAGGAAATCTGGGAGGGCTCCTGGTTTCAAAGTGCTGAATGGGGGCCCAGAGGGGAAAAGCTGCTGGTACTGGGAGGCCCTTCCGCATTCGGAGATACGGGCATAAACCTCCCTGAGGATACCATCCCTAATGAATACGACACACAGGCTTATCTTTTTGAAGTGGAATCGAACAAAGCAGAGTCTATCACCTTCCCATTCAAGCCATCTATAAATCGGGCCCTATGGGACCACAAACACAACTGCCTTTATTTGACAGCCACGGACCGCTCTTATGTCCGCCTTTATAAATACGACCTGGATTCCCGACACTATTCTCTTATTCAAACAGAAGTGGATGCCATATCAGGATTTGATCTGTCTCCGGAATCAAATACAGCTGTGTACACGGGATCAAGCGTGTCCCAACCCCAAAAAGCCTTTTTTCTTGACCTGGAAAAAAGAAAAAACAAAATCCTGGCTGATCCGGAACAGGAGCGGTTTCAATACGTTGAATTGGGAAAGGTGGAAGACTGGTCCTTTAACAATGAGAACGGGGATGAAATTACCGGAAGGATCTACTTTCCTCCCGATTTTTCCCCTGATAAAAAATACCCCTGTATTGTCAACTACTACGGAGGAACCTCTCCCATATCCAGAAGCTTCGGGGGCCGGTATCCTCTCAATCTTTATGCAGCTCAGGGATATATCGTGTATGTTTTACAGCCCAGCGGAGCCATTGGATTCGGCCAGGAATTCTCTTCCAGGCATGTCAATGACTGGGGACTTAGAGTGGCTGATGAGATTATCTTAGGGGTCAAAAAATTTCTGAATGCGCATCCGTATGTCGACAGACAAAGAGTCGGATGCATCGGCGCCTCCTACGGAGGATTCATGACCATGCTTCTTGTTTCAAAAACCAAT
This sequence comes from uncultured Eubacteriales bacterium, assembly GCA_964611275.1. Taxonomy (GTDB): domain Bacteria; phylum Acidobacteriota; class Aminicenantia; order Aminicenantales; family Aminicenantaceae; genus WJMT01. Next base: position 10,084 of record CAZSZS010000209.1, on the reverse strand, counting down.
CTCTTCAACACAGCCATCGCACATGCCGGAATCAGCAGCATATCCAGTTACTGGGGAGAAGGCTACTGGGGATACACTTATTCGGCCGTGGCCTCGGCCAACAGCTTCCCCTGGAACAGGCAGGACATTTATCTGGAACAGAGCCCGCTCTTTAACGCCGATAAGATCTCGACCCCCCTGCTTCTTCTTCACGGCTCTGTGGATACCAATGTTCCACCCGGAGAAAGCACACAGCTCTTTACAGCTTTAAAGATCCTGGGGAGGGAAGTGGAGTACATCCAGATCCTGGATCAAAACCATCATATCATGACCTACAGCAAGAGGATCCTGTGGACCAAAACCATCCTGGCCTGGTTCGACCGGTGGCTCAAATACCAGCCCGAGTGGTGGCTCAGCCTGTACCCTCAGGAGTGACCGGCTTAAATCGTTTGTCCTGCCGGAGAAAAAATATCAGGTTTTTCAATATAGCCGTATCTAAAAATGGTCCTAAACCGCAGAGGAGTCTATATTCCTATTTTGTTTGACATTCCCCCTGTAAATTTATAAACTTATCCGCATACAGGACGGGAAGAGCGGCTAACGAATGCCCACAAAGACTCTTGAAACACCTACGGAGGAACTGAAAAGAAGGAGTGTATTCGCAGGTCAACCCGCCGTCTTTGAAGTATGATAATTCAGAGAAAAGATTTATGTATACTTTTTAAAATGATTAATATTACATCATGAGGAGGGTCACATGAGGTTTTCTAAGCGTTTCTGTTTGTTGTTGGGCATTTGTCTTGCTCTCTGCTTTTTCGTACAAGCCGAGCTCAAAACGCCTCAGCCGGCCAAAACGGCGATGAAGAGGATCACGAGCACCGAACCGGCCTTGCGTTTCCAATGGTTCGAGCAATTCCAAAACATGAAGGCGGAGACGCCGTTGAAGGACATGACGTGGCGTTTCATCGGGCCGTTCGATGTCGGCGGGCGATGCACGGATGTCGAGGTTCCCATAGGAAGCCGGCTCACCATGTATGTCGGATCCGCAACCGGCGGTGTCTGGAAGACGGACAATGCGGGCGTCAGCTGGGCACCCCTCACTGACGATCTGCCGACGCTTTCCACCGGAGACTTGGCTGTCTCCGAGTCCGATCCTGACATCGTCTGGCTGGGCACGGGCGAGGCCAATCATTTCCGGGCCTCGATCGCAGGCATCGGTGTTTACAAGTCCACGGACGCCGGGAAAACCTGGACCCATATGGGCCTCGCCGCCACGCAGACGATAGGCCGGATTCTCATCCACCCCACCAACCCAGACATCGTCTATGTCGCCGCGGTCGGCCACGAGTGGACCTACAATCCCGAACGAGGCGTCTACAAAACCACTGATGGAGGCAAGACTTGGGAGAAGGTCCTCTATATCAACGAAAAGATCGGGGCCATCGACGTGGTCATGGACCCGACCAAGCCGGATGTCCTCATCGCCTCTATGGTGAATCGGATCAGGCTGCGCTGGAGCGACCCGACCCCAGGCGGCGAAGGACTTTTCAAGACGACAGACGGAGGTAAGACCTGGAAGCCACTGACTAACGGCCTTCCCCCCGAAAAGACGAAACTGAGCAGGATCGGACTCTCCCTCTGCCGGACAAAGCCCAACGTCGTCTACGCCTTCGTCGACAACCACACACCGACGCGGATGCCCGAGCCAGGAGAGCGCGACTCCTACGGCCGCATACGGACCTACTCCGATATCGTAGGAGCGGAAGTCTACCGCTCGGACGACCAGGGCGAAACCTGGCGGAAGATGAGCCCTTCGGATAGGATGTTCGAGCGCTTCGGGGGAACCTACGGCTGGGTGTTCGGCCAGATCCGTGTCGATCCCAACAATGCGGATGTCGTCTACCTCATGGGCCTCGGTCTCTATCGATCGAGCGACGCAGGCAAGACCTGGGAAAGGCTTGGCCGGGGCGTCCACGGCGACCACCACGGTTTGTGGACCGATCCCAATGATTCGAACTATCTCATCAATGTCAACGACGGCGGGGCCTATGTTTCTTATGACTACGGGGAAAACTGGAGGAGCTTCCAGACCGGCATCCCTGTGATCCAGTTCTACAATGTCGCCTGCGACATGAACAAGCCGTTCAACGTCTATGGCTCGGTCCAGGATTTCGGAACCTTCCGGGGAGTGGGAGTCGCTCCTCTGATCCCCCCAGAGCCGGGCCAGCGCTTCCGCCGCCCACAGATCGTTCAATGGGAACGAGCCCCCGGGGGGGAAGGATCTTTGATCGAGGTTGATCCCAATGATCCGAACACGGAATACGCATCCGGCTACTACGGGCGCGTCGAAAGGTCCGAGTTTAAGGACGGCCAATGGTCCAGCCGAGCCGTTTATCCGAGAGCCCCCGAAGGCGAAGAGCCCTACCGGGCCCAGTGGCTGGCCGGTTTGCTGCTATCGCCCCACAATCCCCAGATCGTTTACTGCGGCTTCCAGTATCTTTTCCGCTCGATGAACAGGGGGGACACCTGGGAAAGAATAAGCCCGGACCTCTCGTACAACAAGCCCGAATGGCAGGGGACGCTTCCTTACGCCATTCCCTATCAGACGATCACCGCCATTGCCGAATCGCCTTTCAAATTCGGCGTGGTCTACGTCGGGACCGACGACGGCCGCGTGTATGTGACAAAGGATGCCGGGTCGACCTGGACCGATATCACGGCCGGTCTACCCTACAACAAGCATGTCTGGAACATGGTCGCCTCAAAATACGATCCGGCCACCGTCTACATCGCCCAGATCGGGCGGGAGGACGACGATTTCGCGCCGTACCTCTTTAAGTCTACGGATTACGGAAAAACCTGGGTGAGCATCGTGGCCAACATCCCCGGCGGGCCCACAAACGTCATTCAGGAGGACCCGAAGAATAAAGACGTGCTGTACTGCGGTACCGATCAAGGCGTTTTCGTTACCAAGGACGGGGCCAAATCCTGGAACTATCTCGGTTCCGGGCTTCCGAATGCGCCGGTCTGGGACCTGAAAATTCACTCCCGCGACAACATGCTGGTGATCGCCACGAACGGGCGCGGCATGTGGGTCATCGACGACGTCTCGCCACTGCAGAAATAGCGGTTAGCGTTTATTGTAAGAAAAAGATTACAACTCCTTAATAGCTTATTTGACTGTTTTTGGGGCCAAAAAGAGCCGATTAAGGCTTCAAATAGCCTTTATATTTGTGTTAACTATAATGATATCATTATGATAGCTTGGTCCGACCCCAAGATATAGCTACTCAGGAGTGACCAGCTTAAATCGTTTGACCTGCCGGAATCCATCCTCTGAGGTTACAATGCTGTATGCTTTCCCTTTGAAAAACTCATAAATTCTGTGAGGCACAATGACCTGTTTTACGTAGATCCCATCCGGAGAAAAAACATCATATACGTTTTCTTCCTCATTTTCCGAATAGAAAGCCACCCAGATGTTTCCTTCCCCGTCAAACTCAAATCCTTTTCTCGGGTCAAAGGCCGGCATTAAATTTTTCACTACCATATCATCCAACTGGCGAACCAACAGGACCGGCTCATATTCCCTGGAAAAAGTCATGACTTTTTTTCCGTCCGGGTCGAAAACATTTATTTTATATTCGTCATTCAGCCCTTCATACAGCATTCCTTTGAGTGTGACCTTCCAGACAATGTTGTATTCAGAGCCTATGCCCATAGTGCCTCCTGCGGCAGTCCTTTTGACACGGTCTTTCTCTCCTTCAAACTCCCCTAAAACAAATCGATCACTGCCGTCCGGATGGCATCTTATGATCTGATTGACCACTTCGATCTCCTGAAAATCTTTGGTCACCGGAAGGTCTTCCAAAGCTCCTCTACGCACCTCCTTTTCAAAGTACATGCGGTTTTGAGCATCTGTGTTCATTCCCAAGTGAAATCCTTCTAGACGAAAACCCCCTAAATACTCTCCCTCAACATCAAAGATCACCACTCTTCTGTTTCTGGAATCCGTGATAAAAACTCTTCCATCTGAGGAAACGTCAAAATAAGCTGGAAGTTCAAACTCCCCAGGTCCCAAGCCTTTCCTCCCTATGGTGCGGAGATAAACACCGTTTTCATCAAACACATTGATACACGCATCACCCCAGTCAAGCACATAAATAGTGCCCTCTTCTGAAACTTTTACATCCTGGGGCATATTCAGCATATATTCCTCATCCCCTTCTTCCACTCCTATGGAGAGCTCCTGCTCCATTACATAACGAGTAATCCCATCCTTTGGAAAATCAGGATTGGAAACAATTTTAACGCCATCCACTGTTTTGATCTCCGCAGGGTACTCTTCGCCGGGTTCTTTTGGGCCGCAGCCCGCAAGAAATATCAAAACCAATGTTAATACCAAAAAATAAGGAATAAATCGTGACTTTTGCATTTCACCCTTCCTCTTACATCTTTTTAATACAATACTATAACCAAAAACTTCTCCAAATCAAAAAAATCTGACCTATTCATAAAAAAATGGCGATGATCCTCATTGACGGAGCGGCTCCTCTTGTCTTAATATGATAGAGCCATGAAATACAGAACACTAGGGAAAACAGGCATCACGGTATCCACGGTTTCTTTCGGGTGCTGGGCCATCATCGGAGGATTCAACTGGGGGCATCAGGAAAAGAAGGATTCCCTGAATGCCCTTTCCGCTGCCTTTGATTCGGGCATTAACTTCTTTGACACAGCCGAGGCTTACGGAAACGGATACTCCGAAGAACTCATCGCAGAGGCCCTGGGCCAAAAAAGAGACCAGATCATCATTGCTTCCAAAGCCAATCCCTCTCATTTTTCCAGAGACAAACTCCGCCAGGCCTGTGAGCGGAGCCTTAAAAACCTCCGGACCGATTATTTGGACCTCTACCAGCTCCACTGGCCCAACTGGAATATTCCTTTAGAGGAAACCCTGGAGTCCTTGGAAAAGCTCAAACAAGAAGGGAAAATACGCGTCTACGGAGTATCAAATTTCGGCCCCAGGGATCTTAAAGAATGCCTGCAAACCGATTTGAAAATTTGTTCCAATCAGATGGCGTACAATCTGTTTTTCCGCGCCGTGGAATATGAGGTCCTCTCCTTATGTGAGGATCATGACATCTCTCTTCTCTGTTACTCGCCCATCATGCAGGGGCTTCTGACAGGAAAATTTCACCGTATTGATGATGTTCCCGAAGACCGCCAGCGCACCAGGCATTTCTCCTGCTCCCGGGCTCAGGCCCGGCATGATGAAGAAGGGGCTGAAAAAGAGGTCATGGATGCGGTCTCTCAAATCCGAAAAATAGCGGAAGATGCGGGAATATCCATGACCGCCCTGTCCATTGCCTGGCTGCTCTCCCGGCCCTCTGTGGCTACCGCCATCGTAGGAGGCCGTAATGCGGCGCAGGTCAAAGAAAACGCCCTCGCTTCTGATGTCACACTGGATAAAGACACAGTATCGCGCCTTTCTCAATCTACGGAAGTTCTTAAAAAGAAACTCGGAATGAATCTGGATATGTGGGAAAGCGATTCCCGGATCCGGTTATGATCAGGCTTTATCCTTGAATATTCAACATGTTTAAAGGATTTGCCACTTGCTTAATTTAGAATTATTATTATTATATAGGAGAAGTGATGTATGAAAACGCCCAACTTAAAACCAAAGAAGATTTTATCCATTAAAAGGAGGTAACAAAACAATGAAAAGAAGAGAATTCATTGGAAAATCAGCTTTCGGGCTTTTTTCTACCGGCTTGGGGATACCGCTGCTCAAAGCAAAACCCATTCAGGAAAACACCTCATATAAACTCATCCACCGAACACTGGGGCGCACAAACATGCGCATCCCCATTGTGAGTTTCGGAGTGATGAACACGGACAGCCCTGACCTTCTCCAGCGCGCGCTGGATAGGGGCATCACCCATCTGGACACCGCTCATGTCTATCTGCGAGGCAACTCAGAGAGAGTCATCGGTGAAGTCGTTGAAAAAGCAGGTGTCAGAGACAAAGTCCTTATTGCTACAAAGATGGCCTTTGCCAAAGACCGGCAAACAGGTGGGTTCAGTGAAACAGGTGGTGACAGATCGCCATCAGCCACACCTGAAAACCTAAACAGCCAGCTTGAACTCAGCCTGCAAAGATTGAGAACGGATTACGTGGACATCCTTTATCTGCACAGCTGCGACACGCCTGAGATGGTTCAATACGAACCCATGATGAAAGCTTTTGAGAAACTTAAAAAAGAGGGCAAAGCCCGGTTCATAGGGGTCACCTTCCATACCAATGAACCCAATAATATCCGGGCTGTTGTGGATGCCAAGATATGGGATGTTCTCCTCACCACCTATAATTTCGCCCAGGAACACAGGGAAGATGTGAAAAAGGCTATCCAGTATGCTGCAGAGAACGGAGTGGGCGTCATTGCGATGAAAACTCAGGGAGGCCGGCGTCTTCAGGAAAGCGGAGAGATCGAGGTCAACCACAAAGCCGCACTCAAATGGGTTCTGGAAGACGAAAATGTCTGCACCACCATCCCCGGGATGACCACATTTGACCAGCTTGATTTGAACATGAGTGTCATGAATGACCTGGCGCTTTCAAAAAGCGAAAAACAGGATCTGGCGCTCGCTGCAAATCTCAAAGGAAAACTCTTTTGCCAGAACTGCAAAGCCTGCATTGACACATGTCCCCACAGAGTTGAAATACCTGACCTTATGCGCTCCTATATGTATGTCAAAGGCTACGGCAACTATATTCAAGCAAGAGACACCATTGCAGAACTGCCGGACAAACACGGCCTGAACACATGCCTCAGCTGCAGCTCGTGTACAGCCTCCTGCCGCACCGGGATCAACATAAACAGCCGGATCAACACTCTTTTAGAAGAAAGACTCTACACCGCTTAGTAAAACAAAAATAACAAACTCATTCAGAGCTTTTTTTAGACAAATAAAAGTATTTTCCTTCTATCTTTCAAACTATAGCTCTGTTCTCCGACTAAATGAAATGCCAAGTCTTTGGATAAGGAAATTATGAATATAATCACTGAACTCAATCCGGTCATCAACACTCTGAAAGAATCTGAAAAGCTGGATTACATAAGGAAAATAATCGATGTCCAGCAGCAGATAACAGACCTCATAAACGAAAATCAGTGGCTTAAAAAAGAAAAAGACAGATTAGACGGGAAACTAGAAGTATGGAATCAGCTCAAGTTCGAAGATGATGCTTACTGGCTCAAAGGAAAGAATGACGGCATGCAGGGCCCGTACTGCCCGAAATGCTACGTGACAGAGGGAAAACTCATGCCTCTGGTTAAACGCGGAGAAGAATGCCCTAACTGCAGTTACTCTAGAAGGAAAATCAGACTATAAAGAACAGATAAAGAGAAAGAAAGCCGGAGTAAAATGGCCGGAATGGATACTCTCAGCGGGTGAAGCGAAAAACGCACTGCAGGCATTCGGCATCCGTGTAACTGATCTCAAGATCCCATCCGGCATTTTGCGCCCTGTCCTGCCAGATAGTCTCAAAAATCTTTTTGTAGTCCTCAAAAGCTATCTGCCCTTTGAGGTGGCCGGCATGCTTGTAAAGAAAAAAGAAGTGACTTTTCAAACTGACAACAGCTTCTTTTTCCGTGAGTTCCTGAAGAATCACATCATTCCCCTGCAGCCGGCTCTGCTCCCAGCAGAGATAGAGGATGAATGCCCTCTCCTGCGGCACAAACGGAGCCCAGACCTTTGATGCCAGAAAATATCCTGCGCCGTCTTTCATCAGATTGAAAAAGAATCCTTTCCCCTTTTCCTTGGTGAGGACGGTGTAGAAATAGACCATTTTTGACCAGTACATCTCCGCCCGCTGCCACGCTTTGGTTTCCTCGGGAAGGTCCGGAAAATCAGAAGTCGGGGGAAGCGGAGTCTTATCCAGGCGGATGAAGATGTTCTCCATATGCCGGTAATACCATGTGCCGTTTTCCTTGAGAAAAGTAAAACAGAAAACCCTCTTTTTTTCTCCACCGAATCCGAGCGGAATAAGAAAGTGAACCTGGTTCTCCACCGGAAAGACCTCCGGCGCAGCCTCCCACTCCTGCCAGGATGATGCCTGGTCACTGGCTTTCTTGAGCTGTTCCAGAAAAATAAGCTGTGTCTCCTTTGAAATAGGCTCATGCGGCTTTATCCGGTCTTGCGTCAAGTTCCCGCTTCGCAGCAGATCAACAAACTCGTGCCAGATCACAAGGTCATCCTGACTAGTGATGGTTCTTTGAATCACCCAGCCCTGCGGCAGTTTCACATTCTCGATCTTCTCTTCTCCCTGAGCAGAAAAATTTATCTGAAGGCACAAGGCTAATAATGAAGAGAATATTAAGAGTTTTTTCATTCGATTCATGCCATCACCTTCCCTATCTTTTTTTTCTTATAATAATATAAAGAATACGCCAAACAAAGCCATAACCAAACAGCCGTTCACGCCTTCGCCGTTTATAAGCCACAGATCACCCTTAAACAAACCCTGCTCCCCGTTTGAAAGTCTGCTCGTAAACACAGCCCGATAGAGATTCCATACTATATGCATTATTGTGGGAGCCCATATGGAACCGCTCTCCAGATATACCCATGCATAAATGACCGTGGTCCCAAGAAGTGCGAAAAAGGACAGGATAACCATCATCCCCATCTTCACAAGGCCGAGTTCTGTAAGAACAGGGCTCATCCAGAACATGGGAAGATGCCAGGCCCACCACACAATGCCGGATATAAAGAGAGCTTTATTTATGCTTCCGCTGCTCTGGTAGATATTTCTCAGAAGATAACCTCTCCAGGCAAGCTCTTCTCCCAGGTGGTTGATCCAACCCATTATAAAGGCTGGTAAAGACAGCAGTATAAAAGGGATAAATAGTGCCGGAAGGGACAGAACCAGATTTAAAGAAAGAGAAGGCGTGGGTGTGTGATTTAAAAGATATTCGCTGTTAAAGGTCAATTTATTAAAAACAATGCCCACAGCAACAATAATCAAAACTTGAAATATCGGAAGAAAGATGCTTATGCATAAATACTTCAATCCCGGAAGGCGCCAGCCCACATCACGCAGTTTGTCTTTTTTTGAAAACAGGATGAAAACCAATGCCAATACCATAGGGATCATCATAGCCGCCGTCATGGGGCTTTCATCCCATCCGAAATAACTTACGGCAAAGACGGCCATCCAGCTGGTGAGAAGAACAGAAGCAATGAAAATGATAATTTTTTTATCCATTTTCTGGAGTCCGTATTCCTTTATTTAATTCTATCAGAAAATTGGTAATGAGTGATGTGCCCCTTGGTTTTATATGGATTGGAGTTTTTTGAGCTGGTCGCGGGCTTCCTGGACCTCGCTCAGACCCGGGTCCGCATCCTTCCAGAACTCAAGGAATTTTTCATAATTCCGGACGGCTTTTTCCGGCTGTCCCATTTTCTGATAGACCAGGCCCAGCATAAAGTAACTCCGAACATACACATCTCCGTAACTGAGCTTTCCGGTAGTGAGCACCACGGCTTTTTCAAACTCCTGAGCGGCTTTTTCAAGGTCTCCTGCTGAATAAAAAGCATCACCAAGGGAAAAAGTATAGAACAGGTTACTGCTGCTTATAGGTGATATCAGAGACCGGGCTTTTTGTATCCTTTGGATGGCTATTCTGGGGTTGTTTTTTTTAAGCTCGATCATCCCTGTTAAATAATAATGAAGATGGACTAAATAATCTTTAGCAGGGGCCTGATCGATCCTCTCTTTGAGTTCCGCGGCAGTTTTTTGCGCGTCCTCCAGCCGATTCATTTCCAGATAGATTTGGCTTCTATCAAAGAGAATGCTTCTTTGAGATGCGAGATATTCCTCATCTACAGCGATCTGCCAGGCTGTATCCAGCTCTTTGAGCGCTTGGTCCCATCGGCCTGACCTCCATTCTCCATAGGCCAACCACATATGAGAGGTCACAACCCAGGAAGGCTGAGATATGTTTTCTGACAATTCCAGTGCTTCCCGAGTAATCTTTTTATAGTCATTAAACCGGCCTTTGATCAAATAAAGACTCTCCATACGCCCCAAACCATAT
>CAZSZS010000208.1:0-30791 GCA_964611275.1 uncultured Eubacteriales bacterium | reverse complement strand
ATTCCGGTCTTTAAGAGGGGAACACAGCGTCGAATGCCGCTATTTTGACAGGGCTTTTTTTAAAGGCAGGACCACAGAACAAGAAAAATCCATGGCGCTTACGGACCTTCCCTTTTATTCTTACAGGAACACCCATCTTTACAGGGTGGATATTCGGGTCGACCGGGTCTCTCCGGATGCTTCGAGGGCGCCCTTTTTTCTGCGGTTCAGACCCCGGTATTAACCAGGTTAAGATCCTTCCTGTTTCTGAAAGATTATGATCTCAGGATTTATGAGGCTTAGATTCGTGATGATTGTTTTGTTTCCATCCTCTCTTATTTGATGTTCCGGCAGCAGATTCAGCCAGGGAGAAGATTTGTATCTCAGGACCTGTTTGAATTTATCCTCGTTATCTATGATTTTCTGATAAAGAACAGGGGTTTTGGATTTAACAAGGTCGGAATTGAATACTATATAATGAGCCTTCGACTCTTTTATTTGATTGTAGGTCGGGCGGAGGATGTAGCGGGCATGGGTGAAGCCTTTATTGCGCGGCAGAAAATTCACAAAGCCGATGAACAGAATGGGTTCATCCTTTTTTATATGTTCCTGCATCCAGTGTTCCACATAATACCTCGAGTCTTTGACCATAATGACATCCACAGAGAACGAGTAGGCCGCAGAATTGATAAAAAGAAGAACAATCAGCAAGTATTTTATAAACCTGAATCTTCTTGATGCATGGAGAAAGTAGGAAAGGCACAGTCCCCCGAAAAAAGACAAAATGATGTATACGGGGAGAAGGTACCGCACATAATTTCTGCCGAGAACGCTTATGAAAAAAATATAATAAGAAGGAGCGATGAGAAAAACAACAAAAAGAAGGGGATTTTTCTTCTTTCGTGTCAGGGCATAAAGGAAGCCCAGGATGCATATGACAAATACCGGAAAGCTGAGGATGAAATTCAAATGTTTTACCGTCTGCCAGAGCATTCTGGAATGACCCAAAATATCATTGCTGAAAAGCCTTATGCCCCTGGCAGCGCCCGTGATCAATGTAAAGTGTCTTTTGAATCCTTGAAGATTGAGCAGGGGATTATAAATAATGACAAATAAAGAAGCCCCAGTGATAAGGGCTGATAGCGTTTTTTTGTTGAATACGGATTTGAGCAGGGTTGTCTTTTTGTAGCGAGCTTTATTGTGCCGGAATAAAGAAATGATGATGATGAACGGAGTCAGAACAAAGAGAGCGTAAGCCTGGTCCTTGGTGCATATGGAGAATACGGCTGCAGCAGCAAAAAGAATATAGTCAAACATGTGATGGTATTTCAATATCCGTATGAAAAAATAGAGAGCTATGACAAACCAAAAGAGATAAGGGATATCCGTGTTTGATGTTTTTGCGTAATAGACAAAAGGCGGGGTCAGTGCTGTGATGAGTGAGGCAAACAGAGCTGATCTTTTATCTGTTATTTCACAGCCGCACAGATAAACCATAAACACAAGGGCTGTCCCCATTAAGACACTGGTCAGTCTCCCTATAAGGAAACAGAGTGTGTTGAGCTGTGAGTCTGGAATGTTTATGATATTCAGTGCATCCAGGGAATGAACAGGAAGATAAAAAAGAGAAAGAGTGTAAAAATGAAGTGGAGGAAACCTGGCTGACCACCCCCGTGAAAATTTCATTTCCATCCCGTTTAATACAGAAACTGGTGTGATCTCGTCGGCAGCCCATCCCCGTGAGCTGGGGCTCGGGAGACCCCAGTTAATACCGATTATATTTAGGACAAAGCTCAGGATCAAGATAAGGAAAAGCATTTTTGGAAAAGGCCTTGCATCTAAGGGGAGCAAATCTGTCATTGAGAGGTTTTTGAAATTTTTCATGAATGATTAACGGATATATCCTAAGGCTTTCAGTTGTTCCTTTAATTTTTCATCGATTTTTGTTTTTTCTGATTTTGTTTTTATTGCCTGGCTGTAAAGTTCATTGATTTTCTGGAGGATCGTATTGGTGAGACCGGGGTTTTTTTCTGCGATGTTGTTTTCTTCCTTTAAATCGTTTAAAAGGTCGAAAAGCTCTATTTGCGCTGTCTCTGGAGGAGGTGTGATGAAAAATTCCAAGTCCCGCTCAGAGAATTCTTTGTTGAGGATCAGTTTGTAGCGTCCCTTGTTCATAGAGATTTTTTGGGGAATATGTGAATCCAGTACATTGGCGCCGATGTCGGCAAGAAAGGTCCTGTGTTCTTTTTCCCGGCCCTTGAGCATGGGGAGAAGGCTTTTTCCGTCAAGGGTGATATCAGGGCACTCGATTTTCATCTCTTCCAGAATAGTGGGCATGATATCGACCAGTGAGAGAGCATGAGAGATTTTCACATTGCTGAATTTATTGTCAGGAAATTTTATGATCAAGGGGACTTTGATGGATTCGTTGTACAGACTGTGCCCGTGGTCCCATGCCTTATGGTCAAAAAATTCTTCTCCGTGGTCGCTGGTAAATATGATCATTGTTTTTTCATAAAGGCCGGTCTCTTTGAGCTTTGTTACCAGTGGGCCAATGAGGTTTTCGTCCAGATAGCTTATTTCTCCGTCATAGAGCCCTATGGCGTTTTTTCTCTCTGACTCGGGAAGTGTTTTATAGATTCCGGGTTTACCGCCGAGATAACCAAGGAAATTCACGTGCTTCCATGGTGCGTCCTCATCAAGAAAGAGAGTGTTGTGCGGGTGAGGGCAGACATAAGGATTATGGGGCTGGTAGGTGTGAAGAAAAAGAAAGAATCTTTTTCCCCTGTTGTTATCGATCCAGTTGGAAAAGGAGTCATAGATAAGCTCTGCGGAATTCATATGGAAGACGCCTCCCCTTCCCTCATAGTACGCATCGAATCCTTTGGAAAAACCGTATTGCGCGCTGACAAATCCGCCGCCCGTGAACGCACAGGTGAAAAAATTGTTTTTTCTTAATAGGTCAGCCAGTGTTAAAACAGAGGGCGCCATTTTTTCACCGCTGTAATAAACTTGGTGATGGATCCCGTACAGAGAGGTCATTATGGAGACATGAGAGGGCAGGGTCCAAGGGGAGGTGGAAAAGGAGTTCATAAAGAGAGTTGCTTCGGAGGCAAGCTGATTTATTCGGGGGCTCGTGTTTCTCTCGTATCCGTAGCACCCTAAATGATCGGCGCGAAGGGTGTCAATAGATATCAGGATGACATTCGTTTCCTTATTTTGTTTTCTGTAGATAACCGGATTTACCCAGTAAGAGAAAGTGGGCTTCCCCCCTTTTGTTTTGAGAGAAAGAAAGGTTTTTTTGGGACTTCGAGGCAACTGGATGCTGTGGTTTGATTGAGTGAAGCTGGGATTGTCTGATTCCGGAGGGGAATGGAGGTATTCTTGAAAGATGATTTTCTCTCTCCCCTCCTTCCCCAGTGTGATCAAGAACACAACCCCTTCCTCCGGAGAATCTGCGGGGCCTGTTTTTTTTGCCGCGTTTTCATCCCTTACAATTCCGATGCTGAATTCGAGGACGCTCTCTTCGGGTATTTCGGTCTCGAACCGGTAGTGAGTCTCAGGAGGAGCAAAAAGGGCACTGATGACCCCGCTTCCCTGTCTGAGTTTTCTTTTCAATTGATAAGGATTTTCCCCGGTTCCGAGGTCATTCATGGGGGATGATTTTATCGGGAAAAGGTCATTTGTCAGGGTCTCTGTTTTTTTAAAAGGCGATGCAATGATATCTGCTTTTTCCAGATGGTCGGTAAATCTGTATACCTTGAACTGGGATGTTTGTGATTTTTGGCAGCCGGTTGAGGCCAGGATTTGAACAGCGAAACAGAAAATGAGGAAGCTGTATTTTTTATTTTTCATGAAAAGTTCACTATTATTATGGCATTCTCTTTGTAATAAATTTCCACAGGTATTCTTTTGGGACACCAAGGAGCCCCTTTCTCCAGATTCTGTCGCAGTTGGAACAGGTCTTTAGATCGTCGATGTCTTTTTGAACCAGTTTTTTTCTGAGCTGAACCATAGGTCGGCCGTTCCATATCTCTTTGAGAGAATTTTCTTTTACATTGCCTGTGATGTAGGCGCCGAAAAAGTCCTGGGTGCAGGGGGAAACATCTCCGTTCCAAAAGATGATCATGGCATTCCATGGGAACGGGCATTTGGAGTATTTCCCTTGACTTGCCTTTTTTTCTATCTCGCCTGCCCAGTTATGCAGTTCTTTGGCGATGAAGCTGTCCAAAGGAAGCCCTTTAAATTGATTGAGGAAAATCTCCTTTTCTTTTTTTAACTGCAGCTCGGGAAAATTATCAAAATTTATCACTTCTATGACAGTAAACGGCTTTTTTGAACCCAGTGATTTTTTTATCTCTAAAAATCTTCTTATATTATGAACCGTTTTATTAAAATTGCCACCCACTCTTATTTTTTCATACGTCTCTTTTTTAAAACCATCAAAAGAAAAGGACAACCTGTCCAGGCCAGAGGATATGATGTCGCGGGCAACTTTTTCGGTAAGCAGGGATCCGTTTGTGTGGAGTTTGGTAAAGATATGATTTTTTTTGGCCAAACGGATCATATCGCCGATTTTTGGGTGAAGGAGAGATTCTCCTCTGTGGGCAAGGTTTATATCAGAAACAAATTCTTTGGCTTCTTCAATTATTTTTTTATAGACATCGAATTCCATAAATCCTTTGTCTTTTTTTTCGAGGTCCTTGTTGGGACACATCACACAGCGGAAGTTGCAGTGACTCGTTGCTTCGATCCAGAGCCTTATGGGGAGGTAAGGGAGATGTATCGAATTCTTTTGATAGTGATAAAACAGTCTCAGAAGGCGGCTCCAATAATTAATGATATTCATTTGTTCCCCTTCTCTTCCAGCTGCTGGATCACAACGGAACACGCCATATTCCCTATGACGTTGGTACTGGTTCTGACCATATCCAGAAGTCTTTCTACTCCCAGAATGAGAGCTATTCCCTCGAGGGGAATACCCAGCTGTTTCAGGACGAGGGCAAGGGCTATGATCCCGGCCATAGGAACTCCGGCCGCACCGATCGAGGAAAGAACGGCCATAAGCACTATGGTGACCTGCCCGGTGATCCCCAGATGGATGCCGTATATCTGTGCTATGAAAACGGCTGATACTCCTTGATAAAGAGCTGTCCCGTCCATGTTAACCGTGGAACCCAGAGGGATCACAAAACTCGAGTATTCACGCTTGACGCCAATGCTTTCGACATCGTCCATTGCTACGGGGAGGGTGGCCATGGAACTTGATGTGCTGAATGCGATGATTATGGCTTCTTTAACGGCCTTGAAAAAACGAAGAGGGCTCATCCGGCCCAGCAGCCTTATGGAAAGGCTGTTGATGCTGACCGTGTAGAGAAAAAGGCCTCCCAGCACGACCAGGGAATACTTGAGAAGCGTTATCAGGATATCCGTACCGAACTGGCCCACCACAGCCGCACTGAGCGCCAGCACGCCGTAAGGGGCCAGTTTCATCACGATGTGAACGACCTGGATGAAAATATCATTGAGTCCATCCAGAAAGGTGATGATTGGTTTTGATTTGTCTTTTTTTATAAGAGTCAGCACCACCCCAAAGAGAAGAGCCATGAATATGATCTGAAGCATGTTTCCATCGATGAAGGCCCTGATGGGATTTTCAGGGACAATATTAACGATGATTTCTATGAGCGAAGGCTTCTCTTCCATATGTTTAAGACCGGCCTCTGCTTTGGCTTCGTAGTTTTTGTGGAGCTGTTCCTGAACATCCGGAGAAAGCCCCTTCCCGGGCTGGACCGTATTGGCCAGCGCCAAACCGATAACAATGGCGATAATTGTGGTTATGACAAAATAGACAGCTGTTTTGGCTCCTATCCTTCCAAGCTTCCTGACATCTCCCAGGCTCGCTGTGCCGAGCATCAAGGAGACAAAAACAAGAGGAACGACGATCATGGTTATAAGGTGGAGGAACACAGTCCCTATGGGCTCGATAATGAGGATTTTTTCTCCGAATACAATGCCGGCGATGATTCCTAATATCAGACCCAGGAATATCTTGGTATGGAGTTTTATTTTTTTCATTGAAATAGAGAGTTATGATATATGTTACAAATATTTAAGTCAATCCGGGCCTTCTGATTCTTTTTATCCTGCAGTGATAAAAACATGTGTGGTCATTTTTTTAACGTTATGATATATTTACCCAGATGATGAAAAAAAATAAATGTGATCTATCCCTGGTTATCCCGGTTTTTAACGAACAGGAAAATCTGGATCAGCTTTACAAAGAGATCACCGTGTCGTGTAAAAAGCTGAACAAATCTTATGAAGTGATTTTTATTGATGACGGAAGTACTGACGATTCATTGAATGTGCTCATCCGGATGCAGAAGAGAGATCCAAGGATACGCGTTATCCGGCTGAGAAAAAATTTCGGGCAGACAGCGGCCTTGTCTGCGGGATTTGATCATTCCCGTGGGGATATCATCATCACTCTTGATGCTGATCTGCAGAACGATCCGGAAGACTTTGCACTGCTTATCGATAAGATGGAAGAGGGATATGATTTGGTAAGCGGCTGGAGGAGAAAAAGGAAAGATAAATTCTTAACACGCCGCATCCCATCAATGACAGCAAACTGGATCATATCCATGATCACCCGGGTCAAGCTCCATGACTACGGATGCACTTTAAAAGCATTCCGCAGGGAGGTTGTCAAGAATATCAATCTCTATGGGGAAATGCACCGGTTTATCCCTGCGATTGCCAGCAATATAGGGATCACCATTGCAGAAGTCGAGGTTAACCACCGTCCCAGACGTCACGGAAAGTCAAAGTACAGCCTGATGCGCTTCACAAAAGTGGTGCTTGACCTCTTGACCGTGAAATTTATGTTGAGTTATGCTACCAGGCCGCTCCAGATATTCGGAATTTTTGGCCTTGTGAGCGGTATGGCGGGGGGGGTGATAGGGATCATCCTCTCTTACCAGAGGTTGGTTCTGAAACAGGGAATCGCGGACCGGCCTTTACTTCTTTTAGCCGTTCTCCTTATGGTGGTCGGTTTTCAGTTTATCACTCTGGGACTTTTAGCTGAAATACTCGTTCGTGCGTATCATGAATCCATTGGAAAAAGGATTTATTATATTCGAGACATATACGAATCTGATTCGGAAACAGATGTGAGCTAGACTGGATTTAAATGAAAATTCTTATGTTAGCCCCCGAACCTTATTTTCAATCCAGGGGAACTCCGATAAGCGTGTGTTTTCGTTTAAAAGCGCTGTCTTCCATGGGTCATGAAGTGGATTTGGTGACCTATCATATTGGTGAGGACAGAACCTTCAAAAATGTCAAAATCATAAGGATTGCTGATCTCTTTTCCATCAGAAATATAAAAATCGGGCCTTCATGGGCAAAGATCCCTCTTGATTTCCTTCTTTTTTTTAAGGCTTTCTCTCAGCTTATGAGGAAGAGATATGACCTGATATTTTCTCATGAAGAGGCGGCCCTTCTGGGAGTCCTTCTCTCCAAAGCGTGGAATCTCCCGCATATCTATGATATGCATTCCAGCCTTCCCCAGCAGCTCGAAAATTTCGATTTTTCAAAATCGCGGTCAATGAAATCTCTTTTTAACTGGCTTGAGAGATTTATATTGAGAAATTCTCATTCCGTCATAGTCATATGTAAAGATCTCTACAATCAGATCAAACGCGCCGGTTATGAAAGAAAAGGAGTGCTGCTGGAGAATTTCCTGGATTTTGAGCCTGTCTCATTATCCGAGGAAGAAGTGATGGAAAAACGCAGTAAAATCTGTTCCATTGAGGATAAGATAGTCCTGTATACAGGAAATTTTCAAGCTTACCAGGGTATAGAACTTCTGCTTGAAGCTGTATCCAGAGTCCGCAGAAAGAATGTGGTCTTTCTCCTGGTAGGAGGGAACCGCTCATCGGTCGAGAGAATAAAGACGAAAGCCAAACAGCTGGGTGTTCTTCAGAGAGTCCATTTGACCGGACAGGTGGGACCTTCAGAGGTCCCATTATACATTAGGTTGGCCGATGTGCTTGTCTCCCCGCGTTTATCTGGGACAAACACCCCGCTTAAGATCTATTCTTATCTTAGATCAGGAAAGCCGCTGGTGGCTACGGACCTGTGGACACATACACAGGTATTGAATGAGAAGATGTGTGTTCTCGTGAAACCGGAACCAGAAGAGATGGCAAAAGGGATTCTGTTCGCTCTTTCAAGTGATGCGGCCGGATCAAGGGCGGAGGCGGCCCGGAAAATGTCTCAGAAGGATTATACATTTTCGAAATACAAGCAGAAAATAGGAGAGGTCTTAGAAAAAGCGCGTAAAAACAAATACAGCTAAAACAAAAATATCATGAATGTTTGTGTAACAGGGGCATCCGGATTCATCGGAAAGGCTCTTGTCAAAGAGCTTATAAAGAGAACACACAGAGTGGCGGCCATTGTGCATGAAAGCAGGCTGCCTGAAGAGAAGCAGTGCCGTGTGTATAAAGGGGACATCTGTGATCCACGGATATTGGGAAAGGCTCTGGAAAATGTGGATGTGCTTTACCATTTGGCCGCGTCCATGGGAGCGTCTCAGGTGAGTGAAAGAGAATTTCTGCGGGTAAACAAGGAAGGGACAAGAGTTGTGTATGAAGCCGCAGGAAAGGCAGGGGTGAAAAGATGTGTTCATTTCAGCTCTGCGGGAGTTCTTGGTTCTGTTAAAGAGGCCCATGGAGTCACAGAAGATTATATGAGAAATCCGATAAGCATATATGACCGGAGTAAACTGGAGGGTGAAAAAACAGCCCTTGATTTTGCCAGAAGGGGGATGGATATTACGGTTGTAAGGCCGGGATGGGTCTATGGTCCCGGAGACCGGAGAACATTCAAACTCATCAGATCCATTGCCAGAAAGAATTTTATTTTCGTTATCGGCAAAAAAACCTTTCAAACGCCTGTCTATATCAGTGACCTTGTTCACGGGGCCGTGCTTTGCGCTGATAAAGGGAGAAAAGGAGAGATCTATCATCTGGCAGGAAAGGAGATCTTGACTGTCAAAGAAATGGCTGAGAACATCGCTGATGCAGCCGGAGTCAGCTTCCCCTCCTTCCCCCTGCCGCTGTGGTTTGTTAAAATGATTGCTTTTCTTTTGGAAAACGGTTATAAAATTTGTAGAAGAGAAGCTCCTCTTACCATGGGCAAACTGGCTTTTTTTTCACATTCGAAACCTTTGTCCATAAGCAAAGCTGAAAATGAACTGGGCTATTCACCGGATTGGGATTTTAGAACGGGTATCAGGAAAACCATAGAATGGTACAAAGACAAGGGGTGGTTGAGTTCCTGAATTGAATAATTTATGTTGATTGACATTAAATGATTTGTTTTCTAAAATTTAAGTACTTTAAGTAGACAAGAGCGCTTTAATGGCTGGAAAAAAAGTACTGGTCGTTGATTATGACACTGAAAGTCTGGAAGATCTGTTTAATTTGGTTTCAGGGAAAAACATGGAGGTCATAAAAGCTACAGATGGTCAGCAAGCCTATGAGAAATTCCAGTCAGAAAAGCCTGATTTGATTGTCCTTGAGGCGATGCTTCCGAAACTGCATGGATTTGACCTTACACAGAAGATACACAAGGAAACAAAGGGCGGAGTTCCGATTATTATCGTAACGGGTCTGTACAAGGGAGCCCAGTACAAAAATGAAGCTATCAGGTCTTTTGGGGCAGCTGCATATTTTGAGAAGCCTTATGATAAGGAAAAACTGCTGGATGCGGTAAACAGGCTGCTTCATGATGAGGTAAATATCGAGGATGACCTGCCGGAACCCGAGGCTGTTATTGAAATTGTCAAGCAAATGGAAAAAAAAGGAAGATAAACAATGGAGGACCGTTGGACCAGGTGTAACAACTGCCGTAGAATTCTTTACAAACAGGATATCTTAGATAATCTTTATGTCTGCCCGGACTGTGGTTTTCATTTCAGGATATCAGCAAAAAAGAGACTGGAACTTCTGTATGATGATGGGGAATATGAGCTCTATGATGAAAAGATATCATCCAAGGACGCTCTTGGCTTTAAGGATTCCAAAGACTATTCGAATCGTCTGAAAGAGCATATAAAAAAGACATCCCTCAAGGATGCGGTATTGAATGCAGAAGGACTCATGGGAGGAATCAAAGTCCTGATATCAGCCATGGACTTCTCGTTTATGGGAGGGAGTATGGGTTCTGTGGTCGGAGAAAAAGTGACCAGGGCTTTTGAGAGGGCGTTGGATGAGAAAACACCTGTGATCGTAGTTTCGTGTTCTGGAGGGGCAAGGATGCAGGAAGGCGTTCTGTCTTTGATGCAGATGATGAAGACAAGCAGTGCCATTGGAAAACTTGATCAGGCAGGAATCCCTTATATTTCTGTGATTACGGATCCCACTACAGGAGGGACGACAGCAAGTTATGCTATGCTGGGTGACATCAATATTGCCGAACCAAATGCATTGATTGGATTTGCAGGCCCGAGAGTTATTGAACAGACTATTAAAGAAAAGCTTCCCAAAGGATTCCAGCGCGCTGAATTTTTACTTGAACATGGGATGCTGGATGAAGTGGTGGAAAGAAAGCATCTGCGTTCCTATCTCATCCGCGCTTTGCGTGTTTTCCTTGATCAGCCTTCATGAATTACCGGGAATGTCTGGATTATTTAGCCCGAATACAGAACCTGGGCATAAAATTCGGTCTTGATAATGTCCGCTCCGTATTGGGGGAGTTGGACGATCCTCAAAAAGAATTTAAATCTATCCAGGTCGCGGGTTCGAACGGAAAAGGTTCTGTGTGCGCGATGGTTACCAGGATTTTGACCCTCCATAAAATAAAGTGCGGTCTTTTCACCTCCCCCCATTTGATTGATATCGAGGAAAGGATAAGGATCGGGGCTGACCTTATATCCAGAAAAGAATTTTGCCGGCTGCTGACATTTTTGCAGCAAAAAATCCAGGACCTGGTAGACAGGGGAGTGCTTAAGACGCCCCCTACTTATTTTGAGCTCATGACCCTCTTGGCTGTTCTTTATTTTAAAGAGAGTCGTGTTGCCATGGCCGTGCTGGAAGTCGGGATGGGGGGAAGGTTTGATGCCACTTCAGCTGTGGACCCTGCGGTAACGGCGATCACGACCATTTCCGGAGAGCACCAGGAGTATTTGGGGGAAAGTCTGTCTCAGATCGCTTTTGAAAAGGCGGGGATCATTAAGCAGGGAGTCCCTGTCGTCTCAGGTGTCATTGATGGAGACGCGAAAAGAGTCATTCAAGAGAGAGCCCAGGAGCTCGGGGCTCCGTTTTTTGATGTGTTCGGGAAGAATACGAGCTTTGTGAAGAAAAGAAGAGATGACCGGTATATCTTTGATTATGTTTTCAATGATAAAGTGTACAGATATTCAACACGTCTCCCCGGATGTCATCAGGGGAAAAATGCGGCCGTAGCCATTGTTATTGCTGACCGGATCCATCAGAGATGCCGGAAGCTGGATAAAGAAAAAATCATTAAGGGGATCGAGTCAACAAAATGGGAAGGAAGATTGGAAATCGTTTCAAGAGAACCTCTGATCATGTTGGATGGAGCCCATAATATCGAAGGAGCCGGGGCTTTGAGAGAGTATCTGGATGAATTCACCGGCTCTGTTTCCGTACTGGTATTCGCAGTAATGAAAGAAAAAAAGATAAAAGAGATTTCTGACATCCTGTTTCCAAAAGCAGACAGGGTCATCCTAACCAGGTTTCAGTTTTACAGAGCGGCTTCACCGGAAGAGATACTGTTAGAAACGGTCCGTCATAAACACAAGATCATGTGTGAGCCTGATCCGGTTCAGGCATTACGGTCAGCGGTTCGTTCCGCCGGAAGGAACGGTTCCATATTGATTGCCGGGTCTTTATATATCGTAGGGGAGATGAAAAAAGCTCTTAGGGAAAACGATATTTTGTCAGGCATCTAAATTTCGTCAGCGCACTTTATTTGCATTGAATTGTCCAGATAAAACGGATTATTACTCATAGCGGACAGCATCTATAGGATCGGCCAGAGCGGTTCTTATGACCTGGTAGCTGATGGTTAGCAGAGCTGCGATAAAAGAAAAGGCCATTGTTGCCAATACAACTCCCGCATCCAACTTTGTCCGGTAAACAAAGAGACTCAAAAACATTCTCGCGGCAAAATAGGCTAACGGGACCGCAATCAAGTTGGCAATCAGGATGATCTTGAGAAACTTCTTGGAGATAAGGAACATGATTCCTGAAATGGAAGCGCCGAGGATTTTTCGGATGCCGATCTCCTTTTTTCTCTCCTCCAGGAGGAGAGAGGCAAGACCGAACAAACCCAAGCATGAGATGAAAACTGCTAAAAAGGCAAAACCGTTAAAGATCGTATTCATTATCTTCAGAGGAACGTAGATCGTCTCAATAAAATCGTCAAGGAAATGGTAGTCGAACGGAAATTCCGGTGATACTTCTTTGAAGACCTTCTCGATATAGGCCAGGCTCCCAGGTATATCTTCCGGGCTTATCTTGATCAGAAGATCGTAATACCAGCTGGGCTGGATACCCATGACCATCGGTGAGATATCGAAGATCAGCGGTTTTTGGTTGAAATTCTTGACGACACCGATGATTCTTCCCTTTCTTCCGGCCAGGGAAACTCGCTTTCCGACTGGTTCGGTCATTCCCATGAAACGGACGGCTGATTCATTAACCAGATAAGCCTCTGTGGCGTCTGTGGGGTACTTCTCCGAAAAATCCCGGCCTTCCACGATTTCCAGATCAAATGTCTCTGCGTAATCGTGATCTACATATAAAAAATTTATTTCCACATCTTTATCTGTAACCATTCCGTCCCATTCAAAATCATTGACATTGAAAAGGAGATGAGGAGGAGCTGAGGCATATGTAACATTGAGGATACGTGGATCCTGTAGCAGCCGTTCCTTGAAAGATTTATGGGAATCTCTTAACTTGTCATTCACCTGTATATGGACGATTTGTTCCCGTGAGAAGCCGAGCTCGGCATTTCGGATGTGGTGCATTTGTTTGTAGGCGACAATAGTCATGATGATTAAAAGGATAGAGACAGAAAACTGACTGATAACGAGGATCGTCCGCATTACAGAACCTTGTCTCCCTCTGCTGAAATCTTTTTTCAGGGTTTTTGCAGGTTGGAAAGCAGAGAGAAAAAGAGCTGGATAACTCCCGGCAACAAAACCTGTCACGATTACCATAAAAAGGAGAAATAGGTAGATAGCAATATTCCTTGAACCTAATAAGGAAATCTCTTTGGCTTGCAGTCTGTTGAAAACCGGAAGGACAAGATCAACCAGAGCGATAGCCAGACAGGAAGATATCAAGGTAAAAAATATGGATTCTCCCAGGAATTGTCTGATGATATCCGATCTTCTGGCCCCAACCACCTTGCGCATTCCCACCTCAAGTGCCCGAGTGCCGGAGCGGGCTGTAGTGATATTCATGAAATTAATACAGGCAATGGCCAGTATCAAAACCGCAATCAAGGCAAAGATCAGAACCAACCTTCTGTCACTGCGTCCTCCCTGTGCAATATTTAAATGAGCTTCTCGGACGGGTTGCAGGGAGATGACAAAATCATCCTCAGGATGATGTTTCTGGATAGTGCCGGCAATTTTGCGGCTGACATCTCCGATGGCAACTCCTTCCTGAAGCAGGACATAACCATCGGCTTCGCGTGCCCAGGAAGAAAGCCGTTTGCTTTCAGAAAGCTGTAGTGGTGCCATGAAGTCAAATTGAAGGTGTGAATTGTATGGGACCTTTTCAATGACCCCGGTGACGGCCAGGTCGTGGGAGTTATTCCAGCGGAGGACCTTGCCCATCGGATTCTCATTGCCGAAATATTTCTTGGCTGCCTCGGCTGTAACCACAATAGAGTTCGGGTTGTTCAAGACCGTGGCTGGATTCCCTCCGATGAAATTATAAGTAAACATGGAAAAAAAGGAGGGGTCAGCAAAGAAAAAGCGCTGTTCGTAAAAAGCGATGTCGCCACAGCGAAGAGAACTTCTGTAGGCCCGGGTTCGAACACGGACTGTCTCAACAATTTCAGGGTGTTCGCTCTTAAGGATCTGGGGAAGAATATAGGGCGAACTTGGTATGCCTGGATCGTTTGGATCGCCGGCTTTCTTGAGAATAATCCGACAGAGTCTTTCGCTATGCTCGTGGAATGTGTCGTAATTCAGTTCGTCATAGACCCAAAAAAAGATAAGGATGAAGCACGCTATCCCCACGGTCAGTCCTGCGATATTGATGAAGGAATATCCCTTGTGTTTCCTGATGTTCCTGAAAGCTGATTTGAAATAATTTTTAATCATGAAAGCTCCTGTTTCTTGAGTATCTTTTCTGAGAGCATAGTATTCAGAGTTTAATCAGCAAATTTTATGCCAGGATGGCCGATGGATGATAACAGATTGGATCAGATACAATAGAATGATTTAACTGTTCTAAATTGAACGTTACGTGTTCGTTATTGAACATATCCAAAACTCCAAAAAAATACATGAGAAGGTTTTTTACTCATAGATAGAGAGTGTCAGGGGCTCAAAAGAGCTCTCAGGGGAAGCCATTTTTGATTATGCATAATAGGTGTTATCTTTTTAACTTCTGAGACTTCATTTATCCGCAAAACCCTCTTCCGGTGAATCATCGAAGCTAGAGACAAGGTTTTCTGGGGTCACGTTTTTGGGGTCTTTGAGTTCTTGCTTTTTTAGGGAAAAAGTGGTACATTTCCCCTTTAATTTTTATTGCTATAATCTGATCATACAATGATTTCTGTAGACATAAGCTTAGTAGTCGTTTTTATCCTTATATGGATCCTCTTGGCTGTTCTCACCAAAATATATTTCAATCCGGTCTGTAATGTGATGAAGAAAAGGCATTCAAAAATATCAGATGACACAAAAGCCGGGAAAAATGCGGATGAAAAATATGAGAAAATCATAGAAAAAATCGAAGAAGACCTTAAGGCAGCAAAAAATTCTTCTTTTGAGATCAAAGACGATTTTGAAAAGCAAGCCCTGAAAGAAAAAGAAAAAATGATGTCAGATATATCTTCTGAGTGCCGGGCTCAGGTCAAGGAAGCGCAGAGAGCGCTGGACGGACAGATAAGTGAGTTGAAAAAAAAGATCCATAAAGAGAGTGGAGACCTGGCAAAAAAAATAGAAGACAAGATATTAGAGTGATGTCCAACAGAAACGTTTTCTGGATTGTTTTATTCATTATTCCCTTTTTTTTATGCATGGCTCCCGAGAACCCAGACCATGCATCAAATTCAGGGGAATTTTTAGGGAAAGTGGTTAATTTCGCAGTGCTCTTCGGAGGGCTTTATTTACTCCTCAGAAAACCCATAAAAAATTACCTTGACGAACGAAGCAAAAAAACAGACCTTTCCATAAAAGAGGCCGCAGAGGCCAAGGAAGGATCGGAAAAGAAGTTAACGGGAGCTATGGGGAGGTTAAAGGAGATTTCAGAGGAAGTAAAAAAAATTAAGGAAGAAGCCGAATCAGAGGGGAAAAAGCAAAAAGAAACCATCATCGAGAGCGCCAGGCTAGAGGCCCAACGCCTGAAAGAACTGACGAAACAGGAAATCGATTCTCTTCATGCTTCAGGAATAAAAGAGCTCAGAGTGTATGCAGCGGAAATAACAACCAAAGCAGCCGCAGATAGGATAATGAAGAGGATGACCCCGGAGCTTCAGTCTGCTATGATTGATAAGTCCATTGAAAGGCTTGATGAGTTACATGAAAACACAGATTATCGTTAAAAGATATACCCAGGGACTTGTGGATTCCATTAAGGATGACAGGGAATTCTCACGGATTCTAAAGGGGCTGGAATATTTCAATGAGCTCGTGGCCTCCCGAAAGGACCTGCATGATGCCCTGTTAAAGCCTTTTATCCCCCAGTCAAAGGCAAAAAAGATTGCGGAAGAATTATTAAAGAAAGCAAAGGCAAGCCAAAAAACAGTTCGTTTCCTCTTGCTGTTGATAGAAAAAGAGAGATTCACCCTACTTGATGATATCCTGTCCATTTTGCCGGACGCCTGGAACGAGAAAAGGGGCATAGTGACTTTGGAGGTCTCTACGGTCATTCCTTTAGACAAAAATCAGGAAAAGAGATTAAAGGAAAAGTTAGAGAAGATAGAGAAAAAGCCGGTTTCGCTCAGATATAAGATAGATAAAGATTTAATGGGAGGTCTTTCCATACGCAAAGAAAACACCTTATTAGATATTTCAGTAAGGGGGGACCTGATGAAGCTTGGAGAGAAAATCAAAGAAGGATAGAAAAATGGAAATAAAAGCAGATGAAATAAGTAAAATCATCCAACAGCAGATCGAAGGATACAAGACAGATATCAATACAAAAGAAGTAGGATCCGTGACTTCTGTAGGGGATGGTATCGCCAGAGTTTACGGGCTGGATCATGTGATGGCCAACGAGTTAGTTGAATTTCCAAATGAAGTATTCGGGCTGGCTTTGAATCTTGAGGAAGACAATGTGGGTGTCGTTCTTCTGGGAGAGAGTCAGCTTATTAAAGAAGGTGATATTGTCAAGCGCACACACAAGATCATGCAGGTCCCTTCGGGTCCGGCCATGATAGGAAGGGTTGTGGACCCTCTCGGGAGGCCGCTCGATGAAAAGGGCCCTATAAAATCTGAAAACCTAATGAATATAGAGCGGCTTGCTCCGGGTGTCATTGACCGCATGAAGGTGAAAGAACCTCTCCAGACAGGTCTGGTGTCCATTGACAGTATGATCCCAATTGGCAGAGGGCAGAGAGAATTGATTATCGGGGACCGGCAAACCGGGAAAACAGCCATAGCTGTTGACACAATCATCAATCAAAAAGGAAAAGATGTTATCTGTATCTATGTGGCCATAGGGCAGAAGAATTCCACCATTGCTTATATTATTAAAGCCCTGGAAGATCATGGGGCTATGGACTATTCTATAGTTGTCTCTTCCTCGGCCAGCGACCCGTCTCCCCTTCAGTATCTGGCTCCTTACAGCGGCTGTGCCATCGGCGAGTATTTCAGGGATAAGGGAGAACACGCTCTGGTCGTGTATGATGACCTTTCAAAACATGCGGCCGCCTATAGAGAGATATCTCTTCTCTTGCGCCGTCCGCCAGGAAGAGAGGCTTTTCCCGGGGATGTTTTCTATTTACACTCCAGGCTTCTTGAAAGAGCTGCAAAATATTCAGAAGAAATGGGAGGAGGATCTCTTACCGCCCTTCCGGTCATAGAGACCCAGGCTGGGGATGTCTCAGGATATATTCCGACCAATGTTATTTCCATCACAGACGGACAGATCTACCTCGAACCCGAGCTTTTTAATGCAGGTGTGCGTCCGGCTATTAATATTGGAATTTCCGTTTCACGAGTGGGAGGACATGCCCAGATAAAGGCGATGAAACAAGTGGCTGGAAAATTGCGGTTGGACCTGGCTCAGTACAGGGAGTTGGTTACTTTCGCCCAATTCGGGACTGAACTGGATAGGACAAGTCAAGCGCAGCTTGACAGAGGGAAGAGGCTTACGGAGATCTTAAAGCAGGAACAGTATAAACCTTTACCTGTGGAGCTGCAGGTAGTGATAATCTATGCTGGGAACCGAGGATTTCTGGATAGTTATGAAGTGGAAGACATCAAAGAATACAAGCAGAGACTTTTTGAATACGCTCAAATAGAGGGAGCCCACACTTTAAAAAAAATAGCCGAGAAGAAGGAAATAACTCAGGAGATGGATGAAGCCATAGAGTCTCTATTGAAAGATTTTGATAAGGAATTCAAAAAGAAGAAAGATGCAAAAGAAGAACCTGATGAGGGAGAAGAAGGAAAACCTGATGAGGAAGAGAAAAAAGATGAACCTGAGAAAACAGGGGCTTCAAATAAAAAGAAGAAAGAGAGGAAAAATTCCAAAAGAACTAGAAAAGAGAAAAAAAGACCAAGAAAAGAAAAGGCCTCAAAAAAAAAGAGCAGACAAAAAAAAGAAAATAGAAAATGACAGAATTAATCGAACTAAGAAGAAGAGTCAAAAGCGTAAAGAATACGCAGCAGATAACCAGGGCTATGAAGACAGTGTCTTCGGCGAAGTTCAAAAAAGCTCAGAGGGATGTCTTAGAAGGGAGACCTTACTGGCATAATTATCCGGAACTTATATCATCTGTGACCTCCCACCTCAGGCGTTCATTACATCCTCTTCTTGAGAAGAGGGAAGAAAAACGAGTTTTTGTGTTGATTTTGACTTCAGATAAGGGATTGGCAGGAGCGCTTAACTCGAATTTACTGGAAAATGGATTTAATTTTTTGGATGAAAAAACAAAGAAATGCAGTGTGAAGTTGGTTTTATTGGGAAAAAAAGCGGTTGTTTTTTTCAATAAAAAAAATTTTGATGTCATGAAAAGTTATTCTGGCAATATACAAAAATTCACAGAGCAGGACCTCCAGGAAATCACGGACAATGTTGTGCAGGAGTACCTGTTTGCCAGAAGTGATTCTGTTTATGCCGTATATAATGAATTTAAATCCATATTGAGGCCCAAGCCGAGCATAACCAAGATATTACCTGTTGAACTGAGTGAGGAAGAGGCAGAACAGCCTGGGATGCCGTATGATTGGGAGCCTGGCGGGGAAAGGCTGGTCAAGACATTACTCCCCCTTTATATTAAAAACCAGATCCGGCATTTTTATTTTGAATCCATCGCCTCTGAACATGCGGCAAGGATGATGGCAATGGAGAACGCAACAAAGAACGCTCAGGATCTCATAAAAGACCTGACCCTTAGGATGAATAAGATCAGGCAGGCATCGATAACGAGAGAACTTTTAGAGATAATATCAGCTGTTGATGCGCTTAAGTAAAAACAGGGAGTATGGAGGGAGAAAATGACAAAGGCAGCAAAAAAGTCGCAAAGCAAGAGCCAGGGGAAAAAGAAAAAAAAGGAAGGTAAGCAAAAAGAAGAAAAAAAGCAGAATGTAGGAAGGGTCGTCCAGGTTTTAGGGCCTGTTGTAGAAGTAGAGTTTAAAGACATTAATCTGCCCGAAATTTATAACGCAATCCGGGTTACCAGTGAAGGATTTGAAACAGATAATCCCATAGACATCATACTTGAAGTTGAGCAGCATATGGGAGAGGATAAGGTCAGGTGCGTCTCCATGCATCCTACAGAGGGAGTCGCCAGAGGCATGAAAGCCATAGACCTTGGAACCCCCATTCAGGTTCCTGTAGGAGAAGAGACTTTAGGCCGGATTATAAATGTCATAGGAGAGCCGGTAGACAATAAAGGTCCTATAAAGACCAAAAAGAAGTACAATATTCATCGTAAATCCCCATCACTGGAACAGCAGAGCACAGAATTGGAGATGTTTGAGACCGGAATAAAAGTTATCGATCTTATTCAGCCTTTTTTAAAAGGCGGGAAGATCGGCCTTTTCGGAGGAGCCGGAGTCGGGAAGACCGTCATTATCATGGAATTGATACACAATGTCGGCCAGAAGCACGGAGGGTATTCTGTTTTTGCCGGGGTGGGCGAAAGGACCCGAGAAGGCAATGACCTTTGGCTGGAGATGAATGATTCAGGAGTCATCAACAAAACAGCACTTGTCTTCGGACAGATGACAGAGCCTCCGGGCGCACGACTGAGAGTGGGTCTTACTGCCCTTTCTGTGGCTGAATATTTCCGTGATGAGATGAATCAGGACATTTTATTGTTTATAGATAATATATTTCGGTTTGTCCAAGCGGGTTCTGAAGTATCTGCGCTTATGGGACGCATGCCTTCGGCTGTTGGGTATCAGCCAAATCTATCTACAGAACTTGGAGAGCTGGAAGAGAGGATCACATCCACAAAAAAAGGTTCCATCACTTCCGTACAGGCCATATATGTACCTGCTGATGATTTCACTGATCCTGCTCCCGCAACCACGTTTTCGCATTTGGATGCCACCACTAATCTTTCCCGCGCTCTTACTGAGAAGGGAATTTACCCGGCTGTGGATGCGCTTTCCTCCTATTCAAGGATTTTGGACCCTAGGGTCATAGGGGAGGAGCACTATCAGGTCGCCAGAGAGGTCAAGGAAATACTTCAGAGGTATAAAGACCTGCAGGATATCATCACCATCCTTGGAATCGAAGAGCTTTCCGAGGAGGACAAGCTGACCGTCAGCAGAGCGCGCAAGATCGAAAGGTTCCTGTCACAGCCTTTTCATGTGGCCGAAGAATTCACGGGCAGGGAAGGGAAATATGTCCCTGTTGAAGAGACCGTGAAAGGGTTCAAAGAGATCGTTGAAGGAAAACACGATGATAAACCCGAGCAGGCTTTTTATATGGCCGGGGGGATAGAAGACATGTTGGAAAAGGCAGAGGAGCTGGGTTCAGAATGAGTCATGAAATTCCTTCCTCAATAAAGCTGAAAGTCATTTCACCCAGCAGACTTGTGTTTGAAGGCGAAGTTGCAGAGGTGACCATCCCCGGGCTTGACGGCTATCTGGGGATACTTCCAGGTCACAGGCCTTTGTTCATGGCCTTAGGAGAAGGAGAACTGGCCTATCACAGGTCAGGAAGGAAGAGAACAGTCCCTGTCAACGGAGGTTATGCTGAAGTGACGCAAAGGTCGGTTCTTGTCTTTATAAATCCTGGTAAACATGAAAATGAGCATTCCAATAAAGAAAGATGAAGAGACCCTGGATGCTTTTTATCACGGAAAAATCCGCATCATTCAAAAAAGCACAGGATACCGGTTTTCAATCGAGGCCCCTCTCCTCGCTGGTTTCATAGAAACGTTCACTGAAGATGAATTACTTGAACTTGGCACAGCAAATGGTATTATATCTTTACTGGTGAGCATCAAACCGTTCAAAAGTCTCTTGGCACTCGAGATTCAGGAGTCGCTTGCTGGGTTAGCCTGCAGAAATATTGAGTTGAACGGCCTGCAGGACCGCATTAAGGTCATCTGCCAGGATTTAAGGATATTTAGCCCGGGGAGAAAGTATGATGTGGTGTTCGCGAATCCGCCCTATCATGAAAAAAATGCCGGTCGGATGAGCGAGTCAATGGAAATATCCATTGCCAAACATGAGGTTAAATGTAACATTTTTGATGTGATGCGCAAAACAGCTGAATTATTGCATGAAAACGGAAGAGCCTATTTTGTTTTCTCGTTCAGGCGAAGGGATGATTTTATTGAGGCCGTTAACAAGAACGGACTTAAAATAAAAAAGGAAAGGCATATCCTTTCCTATGCGGGAGAAACGCCCAGGCTGTTTTTATCTGAGTGTGATTTCAAGTCAAAAAAAAAGAGTTATATGATGCCTTTGATACTCTATAATAGAGATGGCCGTTATTCTGATGAGGCCGAACAGTTTTTTTCCGGGAGAGCGCATGCTTCGTTTGATAAAAAAACTTAAAGGTTTGTACAAATACAGAGTCCTCATCCGGACTCTTGTAGGACGGGAGCTCAAAGCGCGCTACAGAGGAACCATCCTGGGTTTTGTGTGGTCCTTTGTGAATCCTCTGCTGCTGCTTACCGTCTATACTTTTGTGTTTGGATTTATTCTCAGGCCCAGAGACCCCAGTTTCGATGCATCTCCCTGGTCCTATGCTCTTTTTCTTTTTTGCGGTATCCTGCCGTGGCAGGTCTGGTTTGCCGCTTCGTCACAGGAATCAGCCAATATTCTTATAGCGCAGGGGAACCTTATCAAAAAGATGCTGTTCCCGACAGAGATCCTTCCTATTGTCTCTGTGACAAGTAATTTTATTCATTTTCTTTTCGGGCTCCCTATTCTTTTGTTGTTCGTGCCTTTAATGGGAAAGGCCTTCACGCCTTATCTTTTGTTTTTACCTGTTGTCATCCTGGTCCAGTACGTGTTTACCCTGGGATTCTGTTTTTTGATTTCAGCTCTGACCGTCCATTTCCGTGACATCAAGGATATCTTAACGAATCTTTTGACGTTCTGGTTTTTCTCGACCCCCATCATTTATGCTATGACGTTTGCGCCCATACAGAAACATCCCTTACTCAAGTTGTTCCTTAATCTAAATCCCATGACCCATATCATGGGGGGATACCAGAGCTGTGTTTATTATGGAGAGCTAATGCACTGGAAGCGGCTCGGGGTGACTTTTTTGGTTTCCATTACCTTGTTTTTTATCGGGTACTATGTGTTTGACAGACTTCGCGATTCGTTTCCTGAGGAGGTTTGATTGCCTGCTATAGAAGTTGAAAAACTATCCAGAATATACAAGAAATATTTGGAGCAGCACCGGTTCAAGACATTCAAAAGCGCTATTTTAAAGGGGGACCTGTTCAAATCCCTCAAGTCTGATGAAAAAGTCGTGGCTCTGGATAATATAAGTTTCAAAGTGGAAAAAGGCACCACTTTTGGTGTCATAGGGGAAAATGGTTCTGGGAAAAGCACGCTGTTGAAAGTGGTTTCCGGTATAACCAAGCCC
The DNA here is from genome assembly GCA_964611275.1 of uncultured Eubacteriales bacterium. Classification (GTDB taxonomy): domain Bacteria; phylum Acidobacteriota; class Aminicenantia; order Aminicenantales; family Aminicenantaceae; genus WJMT01. The sequence goes on along the minus strand of CAZSZS010000208.1, from coordinate 8,301 downwards.
ACTTCAGGGAGTGTTCTTGTCAAGGGAAAGGTATCGGCCCTTATTGAACTCGGCGCAGGGTTTCATCCAGAGATAACAGGCCGTGAGAATATATACATCAATGGAGTGATGCTGGGCCTCAGCAGAGAGGAAATAGACAGGAAATTCAATGATATTGTCAAATTCGCTGAACTGGAGAATTTTATCGATGCTCCGGTCAAAACCTATTCTTCAGGGATGTATATGCGCCTTGGCTTTTCCATCGCCATTAATGTCAATCCGGACGTTCTTCTTGTGGATGAAGTGCTGGCAGTTGGGGATGCATCCTTTGTCCCCAGGTGTCTGGAGCGTATAGATGAGTTCCGCCGGAAGAAAAAGACCATTCTTTTTGTCAGCCATGACCTTATAACTGTGGAAAGAATATGCGATAGAGTTGCCTGGCTTAAGAACGGGAAAATGAAGGCCCTTGGAGACCCGAAAAGGGTCATAGACGAGTATGTCCAGGATGTGAAATCCAAAAAGGAAACTGATTTTGAAAAGGAACAGCGGGAAGAAGAGGCTCAGGGAGATCTGGACCAGGAGCGCAGGGAAAACAGATGGGGTAACCGGGAGATAGAGATCAAAAAAGTCAGGTTAATGGACCTGAAAGGAAAGGAAAAACATGTTTTTTCTCCCTCTGATGGTATGATCATAGAAATGGATTTCCATTCAAAAAATTCCATAAAAGATTTTGTTTTTGGAGTAGGGATGTTTAATTCTCAGGGAGTGTGCTGTTATGGCACGAACACGGTCCTTGAAGGTTTAAAAAGCGAATCAGTCAGGGGCAGCGGGAAGGTGTCTTTTCAAATAAAATCTCTCGATCTTATAAACGGCACGTATTATCTGGATGTAGCGGCGCACAGGAAGGATGGATTACCTTATGACTATCACCGCAATCTGTATTCCTTTATGATTTCGTCCAACTTTATTGACAGCGGTATCTATAGGCCGCAGCACTCCTGGGAATTCTCTCCTGGTATAAAAATCATTAAAAAGAAGTGATCCGGAACAGGACAACAGCATGGGTATTAAGTCAAAAACGGTTGAGGAACTCCTTAACATCAGAAAAAACCTAAAAAACTTAGGGAAAAAAGTCGTCATGACAAACGGATGTTTTGACCTTTTGCACGGAGGTCATATTCATTTGTTCAGAGAAGCGAAAAAATACGGGGATATCCTTATTGTTGCCCTCAATGACGATGCTTCCATAACGAAAATAAAAGGCCCCATGAGGCCTATTTTCAAGCTCAGAGAGAGAATCGAAATTCTGGAAGCAGTTGAATATATCAATTTTTTAGTGTCCTTTAAAGAAGAGACACCGAAAAAGCTGATTTCCCGAATCCTTCCTGATGTTTTAGTCAAGGGAGGGGATTGGGGAGAAAATGAGATCGTGGGAAGGGAAGAGGTCGAGTCAGCGGGGGGAAAGGTAGTGGTGGCTCCTTATCTTCCCGGTTCTTCGACAACTGAGATTATTGAGAAGGTCCTCCAGCTCAATAAGAGTTAAAAAGGATTCATATTCACCTTTGGCCTTTGAGCTGGCTCCGATGGAATTCTTTGAGGCTCTCATAGAACCAGGACCAGATTTTTTGATGAAAGGAAAAGCTGGGTGGAGAGTTTTTCAGGGTTTCCAGAGGAATGAATTCTTTCTCGTCTCGGGGTGAAAAGAGGAAAGAAGCCTCCGGGTCCCAGAGAAGGGGAAATTCCGGATGAAATTGGATCCCCAGTACATTTCTGTATTTTTCGTGCTCTATGGCTTCAATGATATTTTCGTCAAGGGTCGTGGCGCAAACCTTCATCCCTTTTCCAAGGGTGTCCACTGCCTGGTGGTGGGAGCTGCAAATAAGAGGTGCTTCCTGAGGACTGAATCCGAATTCACGGACAAAAATTCCTTCCGGGGAGAGTTTGATGGGATGAAGATTAGTGCGAAAAAGATTCTTTTCAGGGTAGAGTCTTGAGTAGGGATTGTAATGCCAGTTATTTTTGTGAAGGGACAGGACATCCTCCAGGGAATTTTTTTCGTATTTTTCTGACCATATGTCCTGTACCATGCTCCCTCCGGTGCCTACGTTCAGGGTCTGTTCTCCGAGACATATCCCGAGAACAGGAAAGTCCGGATATGATTCCAGGAGGGGAACAAAATCATTATTTTGATGACCTCCCAGGAGGTGAAACACGAAAGACAGCTCAAGGAAATGCCGTATCGGAGTGTTTATGGAAGTAAGCAGGTTTGTTTTCTCTCCGTATATATAAGGGGGGATATCAGCTCCCCCGAAGAAGATCATCCCATCGGAGCGGGCTACGATTTTTTTGAATTCAGGTGTCAATTCGTTTTCTTGAAAAAGATTGTCTTTGGTAAGGTTCCCTGTCAATCTGTGGAATTTTATCCAGCTCAGATTTTGTTCTTTGACCAGGGTCAGGGATCTTTGATAATCCGTGCGTTCATCCTCATGAAAAATACCCACGATCTCTAAATTTTCGTCGCCGAATATCCCTCTTTCCTTGAGTTTTATAAGGGAGGTCAGGCTGCCTGGAGAAGGATAGAGTATGGATAACCGGATCTTTTCTGTAGAGAGGGAGTCTCCGTTAAAATAATTTAATTTGTGTTCGGGAGCAGGTGTTCCGCAGCAAAGAAAAAAGCCAAGTGCTATTAAAAGAAGGCTGTTCACTATGTTTCTTTTTGTCATGTTACACCTCTATAAAAAATTTCATTATTTTTCATTATCCGTCTGTGTGCTTTCCCTTTTCTTCCTCAACACTGACCCTGTATGTTTTTCCGGAATCAAAGACTTTGATGGAATATGTCCGGTCATCTGTTTCACAAACGAACAGATTGTATCTCTTGCCGGACTTGACATCTGTTATTCTCTTTTGTTCCGTGATTTTTTTTATGGTGCGTTCCTTTTCTCCGATGGTTACAGACCTTGGAGTCTCGTATCTTTTATAGCCGGAATAAAATCGAACACGGGGCTTATCCGCCTTGGAGTTCGAATCATTTTTCACTTTCATAGGATCAGGGATCTTACAATCAAAACATTACACTTTTCATGACACTCTTTCAACCATTATTACCCGCCACAGAGGCAACGCCTCTAGCCTCTGAAATAAAAATCTTTTATAATGAACCTGACCTATTCATAAAAAATGGCGATGAGTCTTTTTTTGATTTGCTTTACAGGATATACATGTTTTTAATAAAAATGACAAATGAAATGTTATTGATTTTTTCACTTTCATTTTAATCGCCATTTTTTTACATTTTAGGCAAGCCGATCTCACTGCATCTGCTTTGTTACAGGGTACTCGCGGTGAAGGACCACAGCTTTGCACCCTGTGCCTCGCATCTGCAGCAAACTCGACTTGTGAATAACTCAGGTGAATCACTTATGAGTATTGATTTCATAACAGAAACAGAAGAATTTAAAAAGCTGATAAGCGGGTTAAGCAAAAAAAAGACCCTTAGTGTGTCCGGGGTCATCGATGCAGCCAAGCCTTATTTTTTATCTTCAATAAAGAGGGAGACAGAGAAGAACATAGTGTTTCTCTGCCCTGTAAGTTCGTCGTTGTCAAGTGTTAAGGAAAAATGCGATTTTTTTCTTTCCCAGCTATCGATGGATCAGGAGTCCGATGTTTTTCCTCATTTGTTTGACAGCCCTTATCAGGATACTCCTTATTCTTTGGATTCAGTCTCATCAAGAATGAGGTTTTTTCGGAAGTGGGAGCAGGAACAAAACTCCATAGTCATAACCAATCTTCTTGCGCTGTTGACTCCGGTTCCCTGTAAAAAGGCTCTGAAGGGACTGTTTTTAGAGATAGAAAATGGAGTCACATTGGACCGTGATGTCCTGATTGGAATCCTTGAAAACTACGGATTTGAGAGACAGGATATTATCGGTTCGCATGGAGAATATGCCTTCAGAGGTGGGATCGTAGATGTTTTCTCTCCTTTGGAATCACACCCTTTCCGCATCGAATTCAGTGGGGAAATGGTCAGGTCTCTCAGGAAGTTTGAAACATCTTCCCAGCGTTCGGTCGAACGGATAGATTTTCTGCATATCCCTTCTATGAGAGAATTCCCGGCCCCAAAGGATCCCAAATCCTGCTTTGCCTTTCACAGTGAATCCAATAAGAGGCACTTCTGCTGTCTGAAAGAATATATCAGGAACTGTATTTATGTCATTGATGATTATGATGAAGTCAAAAAAGAGTGGGAACATCTCCAGAAAGATTTCAAGGAACAATATGAAAAGCTCAGAAAAAAACATATTTTTTCTTTATCCCCCGAGGAAATTTTTGAATTTTCTTTATGGGATGAGGTTAAAGACAGCGCTGTCCGTCTGAATGATATATCTTCTTCGAGCCACAAAGAGCCTATCGCTTTTTCCTTCCAATCTGTTCCCAGATTTAACAATAAAATCCCCTTCTTTCTTACGTATTTGAAGAAGATGCAGAAGGAATCTGAGAGAAGCATGATCTATATCTCCAGTAAAGGAGTGAGGGAAAAGGTGTCTCTCCTTTTATCGGAAAATGAGATTCCGTTCATAGAAGCAGAACATTCTTTTGTTGAGGGAAAGAATGGAGCTGTTGTTTTACTGGTAGGCAAAATGGACCGGGGTTTCAGTTATCCTGAGCTGAAGATCAACTGTTTTTCCGAGAATGATATTTTTACACAAGAAAAGGTACTTGTAAGCCGTCCTAAAACCAAGGCCTTTCTTTCTCATTTTCAGGATTTAAAAACAGGGGACTATGTGGTGCATACAGATTACGGCATAGGAATTTTCAAAGGTTTGATAGAGATGGGGGTGGACGGCGGGAAGCAGGAGTTCATAGAAATCAATTACAGGGATGATGACAAACTGTTTGTTCCTGTGCAGGATTTGAACTTAGTCCAGAAATATTCAAATCTCGGTGCCGCTTTCCCTAACCTGAGCAAGCTCGGCTCTCCTCAGTGGATCAGGACTAAAGAAAAGACCAAAAAAGCTATTGAAAAAATGGCCAAAGAGCTTCTGCATCTCTATGCCAAAAGAAAGGCTCAAGAAGGATTTGCCTTCAGCCAGAAAGGAATGTGGCAGTCTGATTTTGAGAAAACATTTGAATATGAGGAAACCGATGACCAGGAACTCGCTATAAAGGAAGTGATGAAGGATATGGAGTCATCCATGCCCATGGATCGGCTCTTATGCGGGGATGTCGGATATGGAAAGACCGAAGTCGCTTTAAGGGCGGCTTTTAAAGCGGTTATGGATGGCAAACAGGTCGCTGTTCTTTGTCCCACTACTGTTCTTGCCAGCCAGCATTTAAAAACCTTCCAGAACCGGATGCTCCATTTTCCTGTGAGAGTGGAGGGATTGACCAGACTGCAGTCTCAAAGTGTCCAGAAAAATATTGTGAGCGATATAAAAAAAGGTCGTGTCGACATCGTTATAGGCACTCACAGACTGATTTCCGGGGATGTGGAATTCAAAGACCTTGGGCTGCTGATCGTAGATGAGGAGCAGAGGTTCGGAGTAAGGCATAAAGAGAAAATAATGAAGATGAAGTCTGATATAGATGTTTTGACAATGACAGCGACTCCTATCCCAAGGACCTTAAATTTTTCTCTGAGTGGCCTTAAAGACATCAGCCTTATTGAAACTCCTCCTAAGGACAGACTGGCTATTCATACTATTGTGACTCTTTACAGTAAAAAATTGATTTCCTCTGCCATACAAAGGGAATTGAACAGGGAGGGGCAGGTCTATTTTGTTCATAATAGGATTGAGGATATTGATACCATGGCTGAGATGATAAAAAAGTGGATTCCTCAGGCTCATGCGGTCACGGTCCACGGGAAAATGAAAGGAGCAAAATTAGAGAAAAGAATGATGGATTTTATTCAAGGAAAATACAATGTTCTGATCTCTACGACCATTATTGAAAACGGGATTGATATACCGCTGGTTAACACTCTTATCGTGAACAAGGCAGACAGGTTTGGATTAGCCCAGCTGTACCAGCTGCGGGGAAGAGTGGGGCGTTCATCACGCCAGGCATTTGCTTATTTTTTGGTCCCTCCTTTTTCCGATCTTACCGGAAAGGCAAAGGAAAGGCTGAATGCCATACAGGAGTTTGCAGAATTGGGCTCAGGTTTCAGGCTTGCTGCAAAAGACCTTGAAATAAGAGGAGCCGGGAATTTTCTCGGGGAGGAACAGCATGGCTTTATGGAAGCAGTGGGATTTGAATACTACATGTTCCTTCTGGACCAAACAGTCAAGAAGCTCAAAGGAGAGCAAACAGAAATAAGAAAGAGCCGGATCGATTTAAAGGTCAATATAAGGATACCTGATGAATACATCCCCCAGCTCAGCCTAAGGATGGATCTGTACAAGCGCATCTCATCTATAGAAGAGCTCTCCGAACTGGATAAGATATTGGAGGAAATAAGGGATAGATATGGTCCTTTTTCTCAGGGCGTCAGGAATCTGTTTGATTACGGAACAATAAAGTTTCTTGCCCAAAAATCAGGAATAGAGACCCTGGACAGAATAAGAAACAAGATCGTTCTAAAATTTTTTGAGGATTCGACCGCTGATGTTTCAAAATTAATAAACCTGGTTGAAAAATATTCCGGATCCATGACTCCGCAGGGAGTGGTGACATTCCCGTTGGGACCAACAAAAGAGTCAAAGATACTGCATGAAACGATATGTATCTTGAAGGAGTTAACTCTATTGTAATATAATGGGTCTTAAATCTTGATAATATGAGAATGAAATGAATTTATTTCAGTTGGAAAAAGGCGTTTTGCTGATAGGGCTCAGCTTTGTGCTTATGGCATGTGCCGGAGAAGTTCCAGAGGAAAATGCTGTCGAGGCTTCTCATTATAACGCTCAGGAAAATGAGGTTATATTGAGGATAGAGGATTCCTTTTACACAAATTCTGATTTTAAGGATTATCTTTTATTGACCTTGGGAGAAAGTTACGAAGAGATGCCGGATTTGAGTTTAAGCAGGCTGGCGGATAGTTTCGTAGAGGAAAAAGTCTTATTAGAGGCTGCAAAAAGCAGAGGAATATTTTTAACAGACGAAGAAAAAAAAGCATTTATCGCCCGGCTTTCCAATGAATTTAAATTGAGTGAGGGAATGATTCAAAAAGAAGTCAAGTTAGACACCCTTTTAGAGAAACTTCTCATAGAAAAGTGCACTCTTGAGCTTGTGGAGGATATTAGTGTGGACCCTGAGGAAATACAGGAATATTACCGCTCAAACAAAAGGGAGTTTTTACAGAATGAACAGAGGCGGGTCAGTCAGATCCTTCTGAAGACCGAGGAAAAAGCCATAGAGATATATAAAATAGTGCGCGGGGCCCCAACGGAGAGATTCAGACAGGTCGCCATAGAGGAGTCTGAAGGAGTTGAAGCTTCCAGGGGAGGAGTGATGGGTCTTTTTGAATTAGGCCAACTCCCTGTTGACATGGATAAAGTGGTTTTCTCTTTAAAACAGGGACAGGTAAGCCAGGTCATAGAATCTGAATACGGTTATCACATTTTTCGGGTCGATGAGATCATAAAGAGCGCTCCTTTGCCTGATAAACCTGACGAAGAGATTTCTTCAGAGATAGAAATGAAGATCCTTAATAAAAAGATAAGTGAATTTATGCACAATTACCAAGATAAGTTGAAATCAGATCTTGATTGGAATTTTTATCCGGATAGGCTGAGCTTTTCTTATCAGAGGAATGAATATGAATAGAAACATAAAAATAGCAGCCATTTTAGTGATTCTGATATGTGCAGGATTGCAAGTCAGCGGAAATGAAGTCATAGACGCCATTGTCGCTGTTGTTAACGGGGATATTATCACTTTATCTGATTTCAAGAAGCAGGATGAAACACTGTACCAATCTTTGGCATCTCAATACCAGGGAGAGGAACTCAGGGAAGTATATGAAAAGAGCAAAAAAAATCTTCTGGATGGAATGATCACGGATCTCCTGCTTATCCAGGAAGCAAAAAAGCAGGAAATTGATGTGAGCGGACAGCTGGAAAAAATGGTGGAAGACCTGAAAGAACAGTATGGCTTTAATTCCATTGAAGATCTTAGAGAGGCGATGGAGCAGCAGGGGGTCGATTTTGATATTTGGCTGGATTACCAAGAGAGAGAGCTTTTAAAAGAGGGGGTTCTGTTTTATTCGTTCGGCAAAGACATTGTAGTGGATGATACAGAGGTCATTAATTACTACAGCCAGCATCAGGAGGAATTCATAGAGCCGGCCAATTTTGAGCTCAAAGCCATATATCTTTCTGA
>CAZSZS010000207.1:0-43822 GCA_964611275.1 uncultured Eubacteriales bacterium | reverse complement strand
AGGAGCATACTTCTGATTCTGGTTATTCACGAGGCGAAGATATTTGTAAAAGCAGTGATGGTTCTCTCTATATCCTCATCATCGATGCCCCTGTTGGTGACAAAACGGATCCCCTGAGGAACAGAAAGAGCCAAAATCCCTTTCTGTTCAAGCTTCTCCAGTAAATCCGCAGCCGACAAATGAGGATGTTCGACTCCGAAAATAATGATATCTGTCTCCACTTCCTTGGGGTCCAACTTTATTCCGGGAAGCCGGTGTATCCCGAGAGCCAGTTTTTTAGCTCTTTCATGGTCTTCTTTCAGTCTTGAGACCATTTTTTCCAATGCCACGATACCAGGTGCGGCAATGACCCCAACCTGTCTCATAGCCCCTCCCAGAGCTTTCCGTACCCTACGGCTATAATCAATGAAATCCCTTGGCCCGGCAAGAATAGAACCAATGGGAGCGGATAATCCTTTTGAAAGACAAAACATAACTGAATCCGCTGTTGCCGCATATTCTTTTACCGGAATCCTGGATGCCACACTGGCATTGAATATTCGGGCTCCATCCAGATGAACTCTTATCCCATGCCTGTCTGCTATCTTTCTTATGGCTCGCATGTTCTCTATAGGGACGACAGCGCCTCCCCAGTTGTTATGGGTGTTTTCTATGCATATAAGGGAGGTTCTGGGCAGGTGCACGGATGGTTTCTTTATGTTCTTTTCGACTTCTTCCGGGTCCATAGCGCCTCTGTTAGATAGGAGCACTCTGGGAGAGACCCGTGAAATGAAGGTCATATGAGTGGACTCCATGTTATAGATATGCGAGCGGGCTTCTATGATCACCTCATCCAGTTCACGGGTCCAGGCTTTTATGGCAATGGAATTCCCCATGGTTCCCGATGGAACAAACAGGGCAGCCTGCTTTCCCATTAACTCTGCTGCCAGAGATTCCAGCTCTTTTACCGTAGGGTCATCTCCTAAGACATCATCTCCCACCACAGCTTCAGCCATGGCTTTGCGCATTTCCGGCGTTGGTTTAGTGACGGTATCTGAACGAAAATCTGAGTATTTTCTCATCGCGGCTCCTTCCGGTCTGTTTCTACTTTAGACCTTAAATCCAAATTTTTCAACATTGATTTGAATAGTAAGTATATTTAAAACGAAAATGGAACGCTCCGGCAACACTTTTAATGTTTACTTGGTTATTAATCTATGGTATAGATTAAATTGATTCCTCGTCAACCGGGATTATTCATGAGTTTGATATAAAATGATAAATAAATACTATAAAATACTGATTTTCATTCTCATATTTCTAAACCTTTTCTTCCTCTCTGCGACACTGGCTTACAAAATCACAATAGCCGGTGAGATGGCCAACGTTCCTGACCTTACAGGCAAGACACTTGATGAAGCCAAGGACATCTTACAGGAGAAAAAACTTTCCGTAGTAAAAAGCGGCGTTGAGCTGGACAAACACTTTGAAAGAGGCCAAATCATTTCCCAGGATCCTCCGCCTAAATCCAAGGTCAAGCTTAACAAAATAGTCAAAGTGGTCCTGAGCGCCGGATTAGAAAAGGTCAGCGTTCCAAAACTGACCGGAAAAGACCTCCAATCCGTGGGTGAAATATTCCAGGATGTGGGTCTTGTAAAAGGAAACATATCCCATGTCCACACATCCGGTTTTCCTGCGGGAAGAGTGATCAGTCAATATCCACCGGAACAAACAGAAGTCCCGGTTCATTCAAGCGTTAACCTGTTGTTGAGTCAGGGGGATCTGGAAGAAAGATATCTGATGCCGGACCTCCTTGGAAAACAGGCCTCTCAAGTCATAGCAAAATTAAAAGAAATGGGGTTCCGAGTTGGAGATATCAGGCGTTCCTATTATCCAGGGCTGAGCTCCGGAATCATAATAAATCAAAATCCAAGCCAAGGAACCCAGATAAGAAAAAGAAATATCATATCATTGGAGGTAAGCAGATAATGGTTCAAATCGCCCCGTCAATTCTATCCGCCGATTATGCCAACCTGGGAAAAGCCGTGAAAATTGCGGACAAAGGAGGCGCTGACGTCATCCACATCGATATCATGGACGGACATTTTGTGCCCAATCTGACGTTTGGACCCAAACTTGTCAAAGACATAAGCAAGCTGACTGATCTGCCTCTGGATGTGCATCTCATGGTCGATAATCCCCGTGAAATGATCCCAAAATTCAGTGAAGCCGGGGCTGATTGGATATCCATTCAAATCGAAGCCACTGTCCATGCGCACAAGGATATCACCATGATCAAACAGCTCGGGAAAAAAGCCGGAGTGGTTCTCAATCCGGCGACCCCCATACATATGCTCAATGAGATCATTACCGAGGTCGATTATGTTCTTATTATGTCAGTCAATCCAGGATGGGGGGGGCAGGAATTCATTGAGTCCTGCTTTCATAAAATTTCCCAACTGAACAGCTGGATAAACGGGCAAAAGCTTGATATTAGAATAGAGGTCGATGGCGGAGTCAAACTTGAAAATATGGAAAAAGTGATAACAAGCGGGGCTGATATCCTCGTCATTGGGTCAGCTATCTATAACAGTAAAAACCCATTAGAAACCCTGGGGAAAATAAAAAAAAGCATACAGAAATACAACCAAAAATGAACTATTTGGTTACAGGAGCGGCAGGATTTATCGGATCACACTTATGTGAAAAGCTGCTCAATTCCGGTTCTTCTGTCATTGGAATCGACTCATTCACCGATTATTATCCAAGAGAGTTCAAAGAAAAGAATCTCTCGTATATTTTAGAAAAACAAAAATTTGAGTTTATTAGAGAAGACATAAACCACATCAACATCAACAAATACATAGAAAAAAGCGATACGGTGTTTCATCTTGCCGCACAGGCAGGAGTCAGGGCGAGCTGGGGGGATTATTTTTCAACCTACACAAAAAACAACATTGAATCCACACAGAAAATTCTCGAAGCCTGCAAGAAGAGCAAAATGAAAAAGGTCGTGTACGCCTCATCTTCGTCCGTATACGGGAACACTCCGGATCTTCCCATGAAAGAGACGAGCTGTTTGTTCCCTTACTCCCCTTACGGAGTCACGAAACTGGCAGCAGAGAATCTCTGTTCCCTCTATTATGCAAACTACGGAGTGCCTGTTGTATCCTTAAGATATTTTACTGTGTACGGTCCCAGACAGAGGCCTGACATGGCTTTTCACAAATTCTTTAAAGCCATAGGTGAGGAAAGACCTATAGAAATTTACGGCTCAGGAAAGCAAACCAGAGATTTCACCTATATAGATGATATTGTCAACGCCACTATGGCAGCAGCTGAAAAAGGCAAGCCAGGAGAAATCTATAACCTTGGAAGCGGGCATCATCAGAAGCTGTCCGTTGTGTTCCCTCTTTTGAAAAAAATCTGCGGGAAAAAAGTCCAAATAAAAAATATCGAACACCAAAAAGGAGATGTTAAAAATACATACGCGAGTATTTCCAAGGCTCAAAGAGACCTTGGTTACCATCCAAAGGCCAAACTCCAAGAAGGCCTGGAGCAAGAATGGCTGTGGATAAAAGAAATATACTCTTTTGAATGATATGTTACACTATGGATAGATAAAAAAAGGAAGGAATTATGAGAAAACACATATTGATCGGCGTCATTATTATTTCGCTCTTCGCTCTGAACTGTAAAAAAAACGAAATGGAAATAGATCCAAGTATTGCTTCAAATGAACAAGCCCTCTTTGAAACAGGGCAAAAATATATCAAAAAGAACCCAGAGAAAGGCCGGCTTTATCTGAGGCAGGTCATTGATGCTTTTCCACAAAGCTTCTACGCTCAAAGAGCCATGCTGGCTATTGCGGACTCCTATTACAGCAAAGGAGACGAAGGCAACATGATCCTGGCTGCATCGGAATACCGAGAATTCATCACTCGATTTCCCTTCAGTCCTTCAGCCCCGTATGCCCAATACCGTATTGCCATGTCTTATTTCACAAAAGCACAAAAGCCAGGAAAGGACCAGACAAAAACAAAAACAGCTCTTGAGGAATTCAAAACATTGATAACAAAATATCCAAACAGTGAAGAAGCTGAACAGGCAAATGAAAATATAAAAAAGTGTGAAGAGAAATTGGCAAAGCATTCTTTTATCATAGCCAAACATTACCATAAAGTGAGAGCCTATAATGCTTCTATAGACCGTTTACAGGAAATCCTTACGAAATATCCTCATTTTACAGAGATGGACAGACTTTATTTTTATTTAGCTGATTCTTATTACCAGAGCAAACGCCAGGAACAGGCCCTCCCCTATTTTAGAAAGCTGATATCAGACTACCCGGACAGCAAAATGGCCAAAAAAGCAACAAAAAAGCTTGAAGAGTATGAAGAAACAAATAAAATCCCAGAAAAGGGATCGTTTTATTAAAATATAACTAATGGGAGGTTATAATATGACAAAAAATACAGTGCTGTCAGTTATAATCATACTTGCGGTAGCTATGCCCCCTTTAGCTGAAGCTCAATTTCATGATTATACGTTTACAACCAGACAAATACGGTTAGGAATAGAAGGGGAATTTTTAGACCGCCTGATAACATGGGGAGAAGACCAAAGCGAGACTTCCACTCTGAAAAGCTACCTTTTCTTGTGTAAACCCGGTTACGAAATAAGAGAAGGGACGACAATACGAGCCATTTTAGGATATTCCCTTTCTAGTTTTAACGAGATGGTTTTTAGGGAGCTTCCTTTTTCTATAGAATTAGACACAGGAAATATAGATGGAATGGCCTTTGGGGGAGAAGCGTTGATCAGGATCATTAAAATTTCCCGTTTTTCCATAAGCGCAAGAGCACAGTTTGTCACTTACATCGGATTTAAAGAAGAGTGGAGCCTCCCTGCCCTCAATGTGGAAGGCACGGCGACCGGAAATCCTTCCTGGTCCCGTTTTACGGCAGGCCCAAAAATTTCCTATCAAGTCACCGAATATCTGAGGCCCTATCTCATTGTGAACTATGACACCATATGGGGAAAGGTTAAAATGAAAGAAGAAATAGAAGAACTTACCGGAGAGCAGGAGATGACAATCGAGTCGAAAAGCAACATCAATTTTTCAATCGGTACCCTTTATGAAATCATAGACAGGCTTGACCTAAAGATTGAAGCTGGCATACTTCCCTTCGAAGAGGGAGTTGGTCTTAGTATTGCCCTAGGGGCTATCTATTCATTTTAACCAATGAAGGAGATTATTATGAAAAAATCAAAAATCTTTCATACATATTCCTTAATCGTGCTGTTCCTTGTATGCACAACAAGCTTGTTTTCTTATCAAGCAAACAAACAAAAATCTATTTTAGATATCCGGAAAAATCAAAACCTTTCGGATATAATGACCAACAAGCCTCTCCCCTCCCTCAAAAAGATCGAATATTCTTCTGATCACATCCTGGTGAAATTCAGGTCATACATTCCAGATGAGTTTATCAAGGCGACCATCAATGCTTTCCAAATCACTGAATATAAAGTGATCCCGCGCATCAATGTCTTTAAGATCCGTGTCCCGGAAAATTCCACTGTTAATGAGATGCTCTCTATAATGAAGCAGCACCAATATGTCGCATATGCCGAACCCGACTATATTGCATATAAAACCGCAGAACCTAACGACACTCTCTTTGAATATCAGTATGCGCTCTATAACGAAGGACAGTATATCGGCCCCCCGGGAAGCCCACAGGGACAAGCCAGTGCGGACATAAAGGCAACAGCCGCCTGGGAAGAAACAAAAGGCTCTGAAGATATCATCATTGCCATTATAGATACGGGTATTGAACTGACCCATCCTGACCTCCAAAACAAGATCGAATCGAGCGGCTATGACTTTGTCCATTCTGATTTCGAGGCGGAGGATGATGAAGGGCACGGGACTTTTGTAGCAGGGATCGCAGCCGCAGACACGAACAACAGCGAAGGCATGGCAGGAGTGGCATGGAACTGCAAACTCCTTCCGGTCAAAGTCCTTGATGAGCTTGGAGAGGGCTATTACAGCTGGATCATTAACGGCATTATCTGGGCTGTTGACCACGAAGCGGATGTGGTGAATCTCAGCCTGGGAGGACCTGCGGATTCATACTCCTTGAAAAACGCACTCCAGTATGCTAATCAAAATGATGTTGTGGTCGCTGCTGCAGCGGGAAATGATGGGGGTTCCGTAGTTTATCCGGCTGCTTATGATGATTACTGTTTAGCAGTCGCTGCTACGGATTACAATGACCATAGGCCTGCCTGGTCGAACTTCGGCTCTCAAATAGACGTGGCCGCACCGGGAAAGCTTATTCTGAGCACTTACCCGACCTGGCTTACTCCTCCGGGTTATATCCCTTACGGATTTGGTGACGGGACTTCCGCTTCCACTCCTCATGTATCCGGACTGGCCGCTTTAATTAAAAGCATAAAACCATGGCTAACGGCTGAGGAAATCATGTATGTGATCAAATACTCAGCTGATGATGTCAATGAATCATCCCACCCGGGAAAAGACATGTTTATCGGATACGGGCGGATCAATATGGAAAAAGCTCTTGTCCCTCTTGTTATTGAACAGCAGCAAATGGAGGAAACGTCCTCCCAAACTCGCCTGATAAAAAGCCTGCGTTGACATACCAGCTTATTTTTATATTCTGTTTAAAAGGGACCGTTGTTTAGATGATTAAATCCCTAAAAATAAAAAATCTGGCAACCATTGAGGACCTCGAGATCGAATTCAATGAGGGATTCTCCATCCTCACCGGAGAAACCGGAGCGGGAAAATCAATTATTATCGACAGCATCAGATTGATGCTCGGGGAGAAAGCAAGTACAGATCTGATCCGAACCGGAAAAAATGAGACTTCCATAGAGACTATCTTCGCGCTCCCTCAGAAATCCATTGACTGGAAAGGACTGGACCTGGATAGGACAGGAGAAGTGTTCCTGCACAGAAAAATCTTAAAAAAGGGAACCGGAAGAGGTTATATAAACGGCACCCTTGTTCCCATAAAAAAATTCAAACAGCTTAAAGAGAATACAATGGACATCCTCGGCCAGAACGATCACGTATTCCTCCGAAAAAATGAATACCAGCTGGACTACCTTGACCATTATTCAGAAACCCTTTTGTTAAGAAATGAAGTGAACCTCATTGCCCGGAGCATCAGAAAATGCCGGAAAGAAATCCACGAACTTGAAGAGAAAAAAAAACAGAGAGAACAGCGTCTGGATTATCTCGAGTTCCAAATAAACGAAATAGAAAAAGCGAACCTGGAATCAGGCGAGGAAGAAGACCTGCGTAAGGAAAGAGACCTTCTCAAGAATTCTGAGAAAATCAGTTCCTGCATAAAGAATGCTCTTGATATTACAAGTGAAAGAGAAGAATCCCTGTCAGGCCTTCTCCTGAATCTGGAAAAAGATATCAGACAGCTCTCAGCTTTCCATACCGATTTCAAACCCATGACGGAAAATATAAACCAGTTTTCCATATCTTTAAAGGAATTCATCAATGATCTGTTAAGATTCAAGGATGATTATGTCGACGCTCCGGAAAAACTGGAGCAGATCGAAGAGAGACTCAGCCAGATCGAAGACCTTAAAAGAAAATACGGAAACACACTCCAGGATGTGTTTGATTACCTCAAGATGTCAAAAAACGAACTGTCTGATCTCAAAAAGGCTCATGAACAAACATCTGAACTCCGCAAACAGCTCGAATACGATTATGAGAGCCACCGAAAGATGTCAGCACAGCTTTCGGAATTAAGACGAAAAGGCGCCAAAAAACTCGAAACACATGTTGAGGAAGAAATCAAATCGCTGGGAATGAAGAAAGCCCGCTTTCAAATAAAATTCATATCCCACACTTCTCAATCAGACGATCCGGAAAACACCGGAAGCCTTGGTTATGAAGAGATCGAATTCATGCTCAGCCCGAATCCGGGAGAAAAGCTCAGGCCTCTGAGAAACATAGCATCCGGAGGAGAATTATCCCGGATCATGCTTGCTTTAAAGACGATCAGTAAGGATCCGGAACAGAATAAAACACTTATATTTGATGAGATCGACTCCGGGATCGGAGGAAAAACAGCGGAATTAGTGGGCCAAAAATTAAGTAGTCTGGCATCCAGAAATCAAGTCATCTGCATCACTCACCTGCCTCAGATAGCTTCCTTTGCCTCCCATCACTACAGAATAGAAAAGAACGTCATAAAGAACAGGACTTTCACGAACATAAAGAAATTAAACAAAAACGAAAGGATCAAAGAAATAGCGCGGCTTTTAGCCGGATCCCATATAACCGAGGCATCCCTGCAGAGCGCCAGAGAGATGCTTGAAAAAAACCTCTCCCCATAGGTCCAGATAAAAAAAGCTATAATGAAATCATCATGAATCACATTCAAATGCTCGAACACCAAAAATATTTTATAAAAACATTTGGCTGTCAGATGAATGAAAACGAATCCGAACAGATAGCCGGGATACTTGAGTCTCACGGGGCTGTCCCGTGCGAAAAAGTCGAAGAAGGGAATATTATCATCATAAACACCTGTGCGGTGAGGGAAAAACCGGTTGAGAAGCTTTTTTCTCTTCTAGGCCGGATGAAATACATCAAACAAAAAAACAATGCCTGCATAGGAGTAGCCGGATGCGTTGCCCAGCTTTATAAAGACAAGATCATGCGAAAAAACAGAGCTGTAGATTTTGTTATAGGCCCGGATAACTTGGATAAAATCCCAGACATACTTGACTCCCTATCAGAGACTGACTCGGGAATAACTCAAACCACCAGAAACAGAAATTGGATAGAAATAAATCAAATGTCCAGGCAAAATCTCATCAGCGGCTATGTGACTATTATGAAAGGATGTGATAATTTCTGCACCTACTGCATTGTCCCGTTTGCCAAAGGAAGGGAAAAGTACAGGCCGCTCAAACACATCAAGGAAGAGATAAAAGGCCTCGCTGAAAAGGGATATAAGGAAATCCAGCTTCTCGGCCAAAATGTCAACTCTTATCAGGACCCGGACTCGGCCAAAGACTTTCCTTCTCTTTTAAAAGAAATGAGTCAGATCAACGGAATCGAATGGATCCGGTTCATCACTTCTCATCCCAAAGACCTTTCAGAAAAGACAACCCATACTATGGCGGAAACGGATAAAATATGCCATCAGCTCCATCTTCCCATCCAATCCGGTTCGGATCACATCCTCACACTTATGGGACGGGGATACACACAGCAGGAATATCTTAAAAAAATCGAGTTCCTCAAGAAATTAATGCCTGACATAAGCCTGAGTACGGATATCATTGTCGGTTTCCCCGGGGAGACAGAGAATGATTTCCATGACACGGTCGATATCTTAAAAAAAGTCGAGTATACGAATATATTTTCCTTCCAGTACTCTCAGAGGCCTTTTACCGCTGCTTTAAAATACAACGACAGCATCCCCTTTAAAACGAAAAAAAAGAGATTGATCACGCTTCAAGAAGTCCAAAGAAACATCCAGCTCAAACTCAATAGATCTTTTATAGGCAAAAGAATGAAGGTCTTATGTATGGGCCGGAGCAAAAAAGACCAAAACTCCTACATTGGAAGGAATGAAGCATACCAGGTCATTAATTTCAAATCCGATAAAGACCTGACCGGAAAATTCATAACAGTCGAAATCACAGACTGCGGACCTTACAGCCTTATTGGTATATTCCGCTCATTGGCAAAGTAAATTTGAAAATACGGGTGAATTATGCTATATGCTAAAGGACATCTTTAATCCATTGAGCGAGGAATACTTATGACTTTAATTCAAATCACTCCTTATGTATTTGTACTCGGCCTCCTTTCCTTGCTTTGTGCTCTGGGCCTCTATTTTCTGCTCAAAAGACTTCCACAGGGCACAGACCTTATGAAAGAGATCGCTGAATCCATACATTCCGGTGCCATGACATTTATAAAGAGAGAGTATACCTGTATCCTGATATTTATCACAGCTGTATTCATTCTTCTCTGGCAGCTCTTCAATATATACACGGGATTATCCTTTATAACAGGGGCCTTTTGCTCCATGCTGGCCGGATTTATCGGCATGAAAGCATCCACCCGTTCCTCTGTAAGAGCGACACAAGGAGCCATTGAAGGAGGAATGCCCAGAGCTCTGTCTGTTGCCTTTCAGGGCGGATCAGTCATGGGGATATCTGTTGCCGCGTTGGGACTTTCCGGAATCGGTGTGATTTATTTTTTCACAAAAGACCCTCTCATCATCAATGGATTTGCCATGGGGGCCAGCTCCGTAGCCCTGTTTGCCCGTGTGGGCGGAGGAATATTTACGAAAAGCGCGGATGTGGGAGCTGATCTGGTGGGAAAAGTCGAAGCCGGTATTCCGGAAGATGACCCGAGAAATCCCGGAGTCATTGCTGATAATGTGGGCGATAATGTGGGAGACACAGCAGGCATGGGAGCTGACCTATTTGAATCTTATGCGGGATCTGTTATCGCATCCATCGCTATTGGCGCCACATTGACCCCGGCGATAAACTATATATCCCTTCCGATCATTCTTATTGCCATCGGTCTTATAAGTTCCTGGATAGGGGTCTTTTCCATAAATATTTTAAAAAACTTCAACCCCCAATCAGCATTAAGAAATTCCACTTATATCAGTGCATTTGTCTTTCTTGCCGGTGCTTTCGTAGCGGTTAAATGGATTTTATCAGACTTAAATGTGTTCTGGGTGGTGTTATGCGGAATGGTCAGCGGTATCCTTATCGGGCTCGAAAGCGAATACTTCACCGCAGGCCCCCCTATACGTGACCTTGCCAAAACCGCTCAAACAGGAAGCGCCACAGTGGTGATTACCGGTCTGGCTCTCGGCTTTCAAAGCGTTATCCTTCCTCTCATTACGGTCGCTCTGACTATATATGTGGCTCACAGTCTGTCAGGCCTTTATGGAATCGCCTTGTCAGCTGTGGGTATGCTTGCGACCATCGGCATTGTGATGTCTACTGATTCATACGGCCCTATTGCAGACAATGCGGGCGGAATAAGCGAGATGTCAAATTCAGGAGAAGCCATAAGGAAAATCACGGACAAGCTGGATGCTTGCGGAAACACTACGGCGGCTATAGGAAAAGGCTTTGCCATAGGCTCAGCCGCTCTGACCGCTCTGGCATTATTCTCAGCCTACCAAAAAACAACAGGGATTGAGGCCATTGATCTGACGAATGTAAAAACGGTCATAGGATTGCTGCTGGGAGCTCTCATGCCTTTTATCATAACCTCCCTGACGCTTAAAGCAGTGGGACGGGCCGCTAACAAGATGGTCTTAGAAATTAGAGATCAATTCAAGCGGATCAAAGGGCTCATGGAAGGAAAGGCAAAGCCAGACTCAGACCGCTGTGTGGATATCGTGACAAAAAGCGCTCTCTTGGAAATGATTCTTCCCGGCATACTGGCTATCATCTCCCCTCTTGCCGTTGGTTTCTTTATCGGAGCCGAATCTTTAGGCGGATTCCTCGCAGGCGCCACTGCAACCGGTGTGCTTCTGGGTATCTTCATGGCAAACGCAGGAGCTTCCTGGGACAACGCAAAAAAATGGATAGAGGAGGGTCATTTGGGCGGCAAGGGAACCGATGTCCATGCCGCATCCATTATTGGAGATACCGTAGGCGATCCTTTAAAGGACACGGCAGGGCCCTCTATGAATATTCTAATCAAACTTATGGCTGTGGTAAGTCTTGTGTTTGCTCCCCTCCTCATGTGAATAACCAGAGATGTCAACTTGACTTTGCCATTTGATAATTCCACGGTTTTCAGTTATAATTTTTCAATCCGTAGATTTCTATTTTTATAAAAGTCTAATCATACAAGGCTGAACACATGAAAGTGAATGTTTGGAATACGATACTACAGCTCAGTAAAGAAAGAGATGTAGACAAAAAAGTCATCATCAGCGCTATAGAAGAATCTCTAAAAGTAGCCGCATCAAATTATTTCAAAGAAAATGAGAAAGCACATATTAAATTTTCACCTGAAAAAGGAGAACTAAGGGTTTACTCTGTAAAAAAAATCACGAAAAAAGTTACTGATCCGGCAATGGAAATGTCACTGAGCGACGCAAAAAAAATGGATGTTACGGCAAAGGAAGGAAATTATATTGAAATAGACCTTCCCTCTGAAACTTTGGGAAGAATAGCAGCCCAGGCAGCCAAACAAGTAATACTTCAAAAAGTCAGGGATGCGGAACAAGAAAAGATTTACAACACCTTTGCTCCTCAAACTGGGAATATAATATCAGGGATTCTCAGGCGTTTTGACTCCAATAGAAATATGATCCTTGAAGTCAAAAAGACCGAAGTCATGCTTCCGGAAAGAGAAAAAATTCCCAATGAAAGATTCAGAAGAGGAGACAGGGTAAAAGGGATCATCATTCAAGTTCTCAAAGATACAAAAGGACCTCAAGTCATTATATCAAGAACGGATAACAGGTTATTAAAGAGACTACTGGAAATAGAGGTCCCTGAAATATCCAGTGGAAACATAGAGATCAGAGAGATCATCCGCAGACCTGGGGAACGCTCGAAAGTATCTGTAAGTACAGATGAAAAGGATATTGATCCTATCGGAGCCTGTATAGGAGTCAAAGGAAACAGGATCCTGTCCATAAGTAAAGAGCTCAATGGAGAAAAAATTGATGTAATAAGATGGTCTAAAGATCCTAAAGAATATGCCAAATCAGCTTTAAGTCCAGCCAAAGTAGAAACTATAAAGATCGCTGATAAGGAAAACAAAATATTAAAAGCTGTGGTCCCCGAAGACCAACTTTCACTAGCTATCGGTAAAAAAGGGCTGAATGTCAGACTGGCCTCAAAACTAGTCGGCTGGAAAATCGATATTAAAAATGATTAAATGGAAAACACATATCAACCTGGATGATGAACAAGTCGAGGTTGCTTCAGATGCGAGGCACAGGGTGCGAAGCCGTGGTCCTTCACTGCGAGTATCCTGTAACGATGCAGATGCAGTGAGATCGGCTTGCCTGCAAGGCAAAAAAAATGGCGATTAAAATGAAAGTAAAAACAAAGAATAACATTTCATTTGTCACTTTTGTTAAGAACATTTATATCGTGGAAAGCAAAACAAAGAAATGCTCATCGCTGTTTTTTTATGAATATTCCAGGTTAGGAATTTAAGGTAAACTATGACAAAAAAAGAAAAATCAACAGCCAACCAAGACAAAAAAGAACCGGACAAAAAATTCATTCAAGAAGGCACAAATCTGAAAGAACTCACAGACCTTTTGGATATGAAAGCCAAGGAGCTCATAGAAAAATTGAGCCGCAAAGGATTGAATATAGGCGTGAATGACGAAATCACAGAATCCCTTGCCAAAGACATATCAGACACACTCAATATCAATATTGAAATCGTTCCCATGGAAAAAATGGTCCGTAGGGAAGCTCTAAGCAAGACAGAAGACCTGGTTCCTAGACCCCCTGTCGTTTCTATCATGGGCCATGTGGACCAAGGTAAGACCACACATCTCGATGCCATCAGAGAATCGAACCTGGTTAACAAAGAATCAGGTGGGATAACCCAACACATAGGAGCCTATAGAGTCTCTTATAACAATAAACCCATCACGTTTGTAGATACACCCGGCCATGAGGCTTTCACCAAGCTTAGGTCCAGAGGGGCGAAAGTAACGGATATAGTTGTCCTGGTCGTGGCTGCGGACGATGGAGTCATGCCTCAGACAAAAGAAGCGATCAGCCATGCAAGAGCCGCAAATGTTCCTATCATAGTGGCTATCAACAAAATAGACAGAGCTCAGGCAAATATAGACGGCGCCAAACAGCAGCTCTCAAAAGAGGACCTGCTGGTGGAAGACTGGGGCGGAGATACTATTTGTGTTGAAATCTCCGCCAAGAAAAAGACCCATCTCAAAGAACTTCTTGAGATGATTCTCCTTCTCAGCGAAATGCTGGAGCTCAAGGCAAACCCAAAGGTCCCTGCACAGGGGATCGTATTGGAAGCAAGCCTGGACGCAGCAAAAGGACCGATTGCCACCATTATCATTCAACAAGGCCGGCTTATGCGCGGACAGGCCTTTGTGTGCGGGACGACTTATGGAAAAGCCAAGGCCATGTTCGACGAGACTGGAAAGGCAGTGAAAGAAGCAGAGATTACAATGCCCGTCGAGATATTAGGATTTAATGATGTCCCTGTGGCCGGAGATTTTCTTCAAGTGCTGCCCAGCCCGGAGCTTGCCAAGAGAATATCAAGTTTCAGATTATCAAGAATCAAAGAAAAAAAAGAGGAAAAAGAAGAACGCCCCACCCTCGACCAGCTTTTTAAAGATATGGAGGAGGAAGAAACAAAAAATCTATCCCTTATAATAAAAGCAGATGTCCAAGGCTCGGCAGAGACACTGAACCACATACTCCCCAATTTAAGCACGGATAACGTTAAAATAGACATTATCCATTCCTCCACAGGAACAATAAACGAGTCGGACGTCAATCTTGCCTCCACAGCAAACGCCATCATCATAGGCTACAACACAAAACCAAACAAAAAGACTCAGGAGCTTGCCGCTGCTGAAAACGTAGAAATAAGAACATACACTGTCATATATGAGCTCACAGATGACATAAAAAAAGCTTTAAAAGGGATGCTGGAGCCCGTAATAAAAGAGGTAAGTCAAGGAAATGCTGAGGTCAAACGCATATTCAAGATAAAGGGAGCGGGTATTATTGCCGGTTGTAGTGTAAAAGACGGGACCATACATCGAAATTCAAAAATTAAAATCATAAGAGACAACAAAGTCATCCATGAGGGAAAAATCGCCTCCCTCAAGCATTTGAAAAAAGATGTAACTGAAATAAAAAAAGGATATGAATGCGGAATCAATATTCAGGATTTTAAAGACATCCAAGAGGGAGATATTATAGAGGCCTTTACCATAGAAAAATCTCTCCCTAAATAAACAGATGAAGTTTTAAATGATAATCGGATATTTAGGAATAGAAATCTATTTCCCCTATTCCCATTCCCTAAAAGAAAAAAGGAAAAGACTGAAGAGCTACCAGGACAGATTGAAAAAAAAATTTAATGTGTCTTTTGCGGAGCTTGATTTTCAAAACAAATGGCAGCGAGCTAAAATCGGGATCGTCATAATCAATAACAAGCAGACCCTTATTGAAAAAGTATTCAAAAAACTCATAAGGGAAGCAGAAGAAAGCATTGAAGGGGAAATCATTTATAAGGAAACAGAATTCTTCAAATAAATAAAATTTGAACTGAACATTAATCCAATCTGCACTATTCACAGGATGAGATTGATGCAATAATATAAAGATCCAAGTGATGAACCGATCTCATCCGGATGGGAAAACAATGAGACCCGATAAATCCATAAGACAAAAAAAAGTGGAAAGCCTCTTAAAAAGTATACTAAGCCAATCAATCAGGGAAGTCGTGCAAGATTCTCATTCCAGCTTGATAAGCATCACCAGGATAGAAATAGGGAAAGACCTCCTAACCGCTCATGTGTATATAAGTGTCCTGGATAAACCAAAGCAAAAACAAATCATAGACTTCTTGAATTCCAAGACAGGTTTTTTCAGAAAAGCGGTTGCTTCAAGAACAAAATTAAAGTATAATCCCATGCTCATTTTTAACAGTGACCCCTTAATGGAATATGATGACAAAGTAGAGGGCATACTTAATAAACTAGATAAAAATGAATGAGGATTCCATACACCGAATAAGCGAAAAGATAAAAGAAAGCCAACGGATCGCTGTCACCTCCCATTTAAGACCTGACGGAGACTCTGTGTGCACAAGTCTTGCACTGCACTTAATGGGAAAACAACTGGGAAAAAACATTTCTATTTTTATTAAAGATGAAGTCCCTTTTCCCTTCAATCACCTTCCTGGCCTCGATATAGTCGACTCTGGCCAAATAGAACCTGAAAATTTCGACATCGTCATCCTTCTGGAATGTGCTAATGTCGCGCGTTCAGGACAAAAACATATTGATGACTGTTATAAGATAAATATCGATCATCACTATTCAAATGACTTTTATGCTGATATCAATTGGGTCAATCCAGAAGCAGCTGCCGTCGCCTGCATGATTTATGAACTGGGTAAACACCTCAATATTAAGTTTAACTCAAAAATAGCCTCCCCTCTTTACAGCGCCATTGTTTCTGATACAGGTTCTTTTCAGTTTTCAAATACAAAAGCGAATGCATTCAAGACCTGCTATGAATTAGTGAAATACGGAGCTGTCCCCCATAAAATCACGGACCTTCTCTTCAATAACAACCCCCCTGAAAAAATCAAACTCTTAGGCCAGGTACTCTCAACTCTTAAAATGTCCCACAATGGAAGCATAGCCTCCATCTCCATGTTTGACAGATTTCTCAAAAAACTTAAAATCAATCACATTGATACAGAAGACATCACAACGTACACCCGGACTATCAAAGGAGTTAAAGTGGTTCTCTTCTTTAAAGAAATGAAAAAGGACACCTTTAGAGTCAGCATAAGAACAAAGGGAAAAGCCAACGCAATGAAAATCGCTAACCATTTTTCAGGCGGAGGGCATATACACGCCGCCGGATTCACGGTAACCGGAGATTATAGAAGATTAATTAAGGAAATTCCTTCGATTGTGAACGATCTTCTTAAGGATAGGCCAAAACAACAAGACTTGACCGGATGAAAATAATATTTTAATCCCATGGATGGAATAATTCTGGTAAATAAGCCGAAAGATCTGACTTCCCATGATATCGTACAAAAAATAAGAGCTCTGCTCAACGAAAAAAAAGTAGGCCATTTTGGAACTCTTGACCCTATGGCAACAGGCCTGATTCTCATAGGAATAGGCAAAGCCACCCGGTTGTTCCCTTTTTATTCGAAATTAACCAAAGTATACTCAGGGCAGATCACATTAGGATACGCAACAGATACCTATGACTCCTGCGGAAAAGCCACATCTGAAATAAATACAGAATATCCTTCTGAAGTAAAAATAAAGGAAATATTCAAAACATTTGAAGGCGAAATCTTGCAGGTACCTCCCCCATACTCGGCAAAAAAATATAAAGGAAAGCCCTTATACAAACACGCAAGAAAAAACATAACCATAGAACTGCCCCCGAATACTATAAAAATACACTACCTGAATCTATTGAAATATGCCCCTCCTGCCATTGATTTTGAAACAAAATGCTCTTCCGGAACTTACATAAGGAGCCTAGCCCATGAAATCGGGGAAAAAACAGGATGTAAAGGCCATTTGTCCGCTTTACAAAGAACCTGTATTGCTTCTTTTAATATAAAAGACAGTCTGACTCTTGAAGAGATCTCCACAACAGCCCAGAAAAAAAGAATGCATGAATACGTGCTCCCTCTCGAAAATCTGCTGCCTCAATTTCCGAAAATCATCCTATCGGAACAGGGATCCTTAAAGGCTAAAAACGGTGCCCCTATAAAACCTGATGATATAATAAACATTGACTCTAAAAGTATCCCGGACAGAAAAGATGGATTTTCACAAAACAATCAGACCCTCCGCCTTTTCAGCCCTGAAGGCAAGCTCATCGCTTTAGCTAGAAAAGAACAGGAAAAAAAAGGGCTACATCCATTCACTGTCATTGATACGGGACACAACGATCAAGCGAGCGCTGCCAAAAAAGGAGAAAACCATGAATAACAGGGAGTCTTTTTCCCGCTGGGGGATCATCTTTGCAGGCCTGGGAATGGCCGTTGGAACCGGAAATCTATGGCGTTTCCCAAGGATAGTAGCTCAGTATGGAAGCGGCGCTTTTATGATCGCCTGGATTTTATTTCTTTTTATCTGGGCTCTGCCGCTGCTCATAATAGAACTCTCCATCGGGAAAAAGACCAGAAGAGGGGTTGTGGGTTCTTTCATGGATATGATAGGTAAGAATTTTGCATGGATGGGCACATTCGTCGCTTTTGTCACAGCAGCCATTACTTTTTACTACACCGTAGTGACGGGCTGGTGTATAAAGTATTTTTTTGCCACGTGCTTTCAAGGTCTTATCCATAAGAAACCGCTGGACTTTTGGAGAGGTTTTTCTTCATCCTGGGAACCGGTCGCCTTTCATTTTCTGGCTGTTCTCATAGGCGCTTTGATCATCTATTTTGGAGTTACAAAAGGAATAGAAAGAGCCAATAAAATCATGATACCCGCCCTTTTCATTCTTCTTATCGTTGCATGTGTCAGAGCTTTGACACTTCCGGGTGCTTTCAAAGGATTAAACTTTCTTTTCACCCCCAACCTGCACAAACTCGGTGACCTGGAGATATGGATAAACGCTTTGAGCCAGGCAGCCTGGTCAACGGGAGCAGGATGGGGACTGCTCCTCACCTATGCTGTTTACAGCCGGAAAAAAGAAAATCCGATCCTCACCTCAGCTACTTTAGGATTTGGAGACTACTTTGCCTCTCTTCTGGCAGCTGTCACGATCATACCTACGGTATTTTCCTTTTTCTCAGGACAAAACTTAGCTCAGGAGAAAGTCCTGGAAGTCATGAAAACAGACAACGTAGGGCTCACTTTTATCTGGATACCTAATCTCTTCTCTAAAATATCATCCGGCTCTTTTTTTCTGGCTCTGTTCTTTCTGGCTCTCTGCTTTGCTGCTTTTTCTTCTCTTATATCCCAACTGGAGCTGATAACACGGATTTTCATGGACTCAGGCCTCACGAGAAAAAAAGCTGTTTTCATAGTCGGGGTCAGTTGCTTCGCACTCGGCATGCCTTCAGCCATCAGCATTGGCTTTTTTAACAACCAAGACTGGGTCTGGGGAATGGGGCTTATTGTCAGCGGAGCCTTCTTCATCTTTCTTGTACTTAAGACCGGTCCTAAGAAATTTCGGGAAGAAATTATATCCACATCAGGAACCCGTTTCAAGCTTGGAAGAGGATTTGATTTTCTGGTCAAATTCATCCTTCCGGTCCAGCTCATCGCTATGCTGGGATGGTGGTTTTGGGACAGCTACTCAAATGACCCGGCAAACTGGTATAAAATATTTTCCCAGAGTACATTAGGCACAGTGCTGTTCCAATGGACAGTTGCCATTGTGGTTTTTCTTGCTTTCAATAAAATAATTTCAAAGAAACTTTCGAAAAAAAATGAAAATTGAAGCTTTTGTTTTTATGATCCTTGTTTTTGGGCTTTGTTTCGGGGGGTTCATCCTGTCCATATATTTATCCGCCAAAGAAAACAAACCCTCAAAAAAGCACAAAAAATAAGCATTTTTGCTTATCTTCTCGTAACTTGGCTGATGAACGAGTCCAGGTTGCTGCAGATAAAAAAATTCCATTCTCTAGAAATCCAACTTTTTGAATTTTATCATCAATCAAGTCTTGAATTTTAGCCCCATATATTGTATTTTAGATAGGTTATGAGATTAAGCAGGAACGAAATAGAACACTTGGGATTTTCCATTGTAAAAAATTTGATTAATGACAATAAAATCAAGACAAAAGACAAAAATATCATGGCCGAATTCGTTCAGGAGCTCATAATCGATGAGTTCCAGACCGAAGAAAAACTCGACCAGGAAGTAAGGCAAATATTGAACAAACATAGAGAAAAGATCCGCAGTGAAAACATCGAATACCAAACGATGTTTCGCATGATCAAAAGCAAATTAGCAAAGGAAAAGAACATAGTCCTGTGAGTGTAAAATTATCCAGAGAAAAAATAAACTATCTTTCCCGGATCATAATGGAGTCTATTTTCGAAAACGACAAAGTGGAATTTCTTGAAGAACCAAACGAAATAAGGCTGTCCATTGTGAAAAGTATAGAGAACGAGTTAAAACTCTATGAACTGCTGGAAAAAAAAGCTATAAAAAAAATCGAGTCCCAAAAAAAAACAATAAAAGAAGGCAGCAGAGAATGGGAAATCTTATTCCGGAAATACTACAAAGATGAAATCTCAAAACTCGGAAAATCCTTCTAATACAGAGCCTTCCTCTCTTAAGAAGAAACCTTTCATAGAAACAAAAGAAAGGGTCCGCTATTCTGAAACAGACAAAATGGAAGTCGCTCATAACAAACACTACTTCGAATGGTTTGAAATAGGAAGGACTGAATTCTGCCGAAAAAAAGGGATCCCTTATAAAGATATCGAAAAAAAAGGCTATTATCTCATGGTAGCCGAGTCTTTCTGTAAATACAAAAAACCTCTGAAGTATGATGAAGAGATTTTGATCCGCGTGTATCTCAGAGAGGCAACCCGAAAAAAATTCGTGTTTGATTATGAAATCCTCTCAAAAGAAAAAAAGCACATTGCAGCCGAAGGGTACACGGTTCATGTGGCTACGGACAAGAATGCCAAAGTCACAACACTTCCGGATGGACTATTCAATAAAATAAAATGACCCTCCTTTTTATCTTAAACGGTTCGCGTTAAATATACTTCTTCTTCTTCATGTATTTTCTGAGCGCCTCTTCCCAATTCGAAAAATCTCTCATCCCGATTTCCTTTAATGCTCTGTTTTCCAAAACTGAATAAAGAGGCCGCTTGGCCCGGGCTCCAAAGCTCTCTGTATCAACAGGTGCCACACGGGGCCTTTTTCCCAATAAGGAAAATATCTTGCCAGCAAATTCAAACCAGGTGCACTCCCCCTCTGAAGACATATGATACAATCCATATTTTTTCTCATCCAATAAATCCTTTATTCTCTCAGCCAGCTCAAAAGTCCATGTCGGCGTCATATACTGGTCATCAACGATTTTGACAGCCTCATTTGCCACGGCTTTTTGAACCATTAAGTCAACAAAATTATATCCTTTTCCTTTGCATCCAGCTTCACCATACAGACCACTTGTTCGAATGATATAGTGCCTTTTCAGGATATTCTGTAAAAAATACTCTCCAGCCAGCTTAGAAACGCCATAGACATTTATGGGATTGGGTCTGTCCGATTCATGGTAAGGATGTTTTTTCCGCCCATCGAAAACATAATCAGAGCTGAAGTGCACAAGTGCTGATCCCAATCGCAAACTGATATACGCCAGATCTCTCACAGCAAAAGCATTGACTTCAAAGGCTTCTTTGATCCCCTCCTCACTTGCATCAACATCATTGAATGCAGATGTGTTAATGATCATGTCCGGCTTTATAGACTCGAGTTTCTGCTTCATCCTCTCCTTAGCTGTCACATCGAAATCAGGGTAAAAAAGAGGGATTAAGTCTGTGTTTCTGAGTACTTCTAATAAATCAGAACCAAGCTGACCATCAGCTCCGATGAGCGCTATTTTCATTTTTTCTCAATCTACCTGCCTATTCATAAAAAAATGGCGATGTTCATTTTTTTATTTTGCATCAACCTTGACTTGTTCATCATCCAGGTATGTTTATTTTAGCAATAAAAAAATCAAAAAAAAAGGCCGAGGCATTCTTTCCTCGGCCTTTCTGAAAATCCTATTTTCTATCTTTACTTAGAATATAAATCTGAATCCAAGCAGAAGTTTGTGTGTCTCTGATATGTCTCTGTTTTCACCAGTGATCGGAATTCTTCCTTCGAAAAAGATCGAACCGTTGGCAAACACATCGACTCCAAGGTTTCCAACAAGGTCAAGACCGGATCCCCTGGAATCCTGTTCCTTGGTACTGTATCCTAATCCAGCCCCGATAAAGGCGGGTTTCATATGAGCATTTACAACCGCATTTGCCATGAAGAAGGGCTTCCACAGGTCATTACTGACTAAAGGATAAGCACCGCCTGCGGATAAGATGAAGCTGAACTTGTCCGGAACAAACTTATACATGAATCCGAGTCTTCCAAAGGCATATCCAGTGTAGGTACCTTTGGCAACCAGACCTCCGGCTTCGGCAAGGAAAAAGAACTTCTGTTCTTTTACTTCAAACTGAGCATCGCAGGGACCTGACACCGCACCAAAATCATCATAGACCGCTACCGTAGCTGAATACATCCCAGCTTCTTCGACTATGTATTCCCAAAGATAAGGTTTTGCTGTCAGTGTTTTTTCAGCAATGACATTTCCTACTTCATCTGCTATCTCAAATACAGCTCTTTCAAGAGTTCCGTCCGGATCCTCAGAACCTGTAGCATCCAGAGTAACTGTTTCTCCTTCCTTTATGATATCGGGTGTCACGACCAATTTACATGTCGGAGGAAAATTGATATACACAGATGCTTCGCAAGGATTAGATGAGGCTTCATCATAGTAATTATATACAACAGGTTTGAAATCGTATTTTCCAGGCTCGCTGAATTGAGTCTGCCATTTTGGGGAATCCTTAGTGAGAGTCTGTGTGCTTAATTTTCTTCCCTCGGAATTGTAAACTTCGACAACCATCTTTTCAGCATTTTTAGAACCGCTCATATCCACTGTAATGGGATCATTAATATTCGCCTTCTCCGGGTCGACGACAATATCACATGTAGGAATTTCCTTGGCTCTCTCCACGGCGATCAATGAAATGTTGCCGCATGGTCTGGGCATGACAAAGGTATACTGTTTATGGTCCTTTACCACTTTGAACACAAAAACCGGAAGGGGTTCCTTCCCTGCCCATTCAAGGTCTTCGACTATTTTTACTTTCTCATGGGAGCGAAACAACATCCACATAAATTTCTGACCTATGGGAAGCGAGGCCTCTTCAAAAGACTGCGTTTCAATCTGCTCTAAAAACGCAAAATACACATCCCCATAACCCGCCAGGTCAAATCCGTACTTGATATCAGCTTTATACCGTTCCAGAAGTGTTTTCATGACTTCCTGTGTCGGGACTTCACCTTTTATACGGACAAATGTATAACGCCCGATCTCTTCCAGTTTTTTGGTTTCTGCAAAAGAGAAAGAGGATACAAAAAACAGCAACAGGGTGGCTAAAACTAATATTCTTTTTACCTTCATTTTTTCCTCCTTAATATGAATGGATACTTTCTATAAAATCCCTTAAAAATAATTTTTATAGATTCACATCCCCTTTGTCAAGGGAAAACAATAATATTTTATAAAGATTATATCAATAATTAACGAATACATCAACGACAAGTTTGATAATCCCGGAATCCCTGGGAACAGAATGAAAAGCTTTTTTATAAACATCGATCGGACCTATCCCCTGTTCTGCTAATTTCTTTAACAATATTTTTCCGGAATCCGGAGATATCTCAGGATGGGACTGAATGCCCCAAACAGGCGCCTCTTTTTTCTGAAACACATGGACAGGACACAAAGGCGTCGAGGCCAATACATCGAAATCACTCCCGACCCCGATCACTTCATCAAAATGAATCGTGAAAGAAAAAAACAGTCTTTCCTTGCCCAGGATCGCGCTGTCCTTTATGATTTCAATGGGAATCCATCCTACTTCCGGAGAACAAGACCTCTGCACACTTTTGGGGCCGGCCAAGGCAAGGGCGATCATCTGGTGACCGTAACAGCTCCCCAAAACGGGAATTTTTTTAGATACCGCTTCTTTTACAAATTCAACCTCATCAAGCACCCACTGAGGTCTTTCCATGATCGTTGCTTCAGAACCCGTTAATATGATATGAGTGAAATCCTTTTCTAAGTCAACGGGAAAATGACTTTTTTTTGCCTGAAAAGAGCTCCATGCGACATCCAGAAAAGAGCTCCAGTGGCTGACCGGATCGTAAATGTTATTATCTATGGAATTATCGACGATAGCCACTCTTGCGTCTTTGCTTTTCATGTTTTCCACATCCTGGAAATTATAGAGACAAATGAACAGAATTTCAACTCATGATAATATGAAACTCAGGCGTGGCTTGTGCTCCAGGTTGTTTTTCTCATTCAAATTCTGGTATAATCTCTACTTTTAAAGGAGATATGAAAGTGCATAACGTAAAAATGGAGAAGGAACTGACTGTTACAACCCCAAACGAACCTGGAATACTTGGCCGTGTTCTTGGAACACTGGCAAATGCGCACGTCAACCTAAAGGCTCTCTGTGCCTATTCTGAAAAAAATGACGGCGTTTTCCACCTCGTCACGTCAGACCATGAAAAAGCAAAGAAATGCTTAGAAGTCATAGGATATAAAGTGAATACGAATGATGTCGTGACTGTGCTTATTGACGACAGAATAGGATCAGGTGCGGAAATAGGAGCGCTGCTGGGTAATGCCGTCATTGATATAGATTACTGCTACGGCTCCTCATCCGGATTAGGAAAAGCAATCCTTGTTTTTAAAACCACAGACAATAAAAAAGCTTTGGAAACCCTCAGCTGAGGTCATAAATTATCTGACAGAACAATATCCCTTCAATATTTCTTCAAAGTGTTTTTGTGCTTTGTGTAGAAAGCTTTTTTTTGTAAACTCTTTTCCTCTCTCAAAGGCCCCTCTTCCTATCTTCTCCCTTAGTGACACTGAATCCATAAGCTCCAGAGTTCGATTTACCAGTCCATCCCGTGTGTCAAAGAAAAGCCCGCTCACCCCGGCCTCTATGATCTCCTTCTGGCCTCCCCCTCTATAGACAACAGGGGCGCATCTGTTCTGCATGGCTTCAACCGTGGTCATTCCGAAATGTTCCGCTCTTTCCGGATCTCTCTGCTCAAGACCGGCCAGATGCCAGAAAATACTCGCTTTTCTGTACAGCTCTCTGAGCTCATCCAAAGAGATATCGACCCTCAAATCAACCTTTCCCTCTGGCTGCAATTGAGAGGCTTTTCTTACCCTCTCCAAATAAGGATTCCCGTTAACACTTCCCCCTGCAATGACCATTTTCCATCCCTTTGTTTTTTCCGGATGTCTTTGCAGCATCCTCTCGAATATTCTGATCATCTCCAGCTGCTGTTTCTTCCCGCTCAGCTCAAACCGTGACACGGATAAAATTATCTTTTCTTTATTTCTTAGTTCACGGGAGTCCATCATATCCACGGGAGGATAAAGTATTTTATGAGGTTTGAGATCCCATATTCTTCTTACCCATTCCCCAGTATACCGGCTGTTGCAGATAATATGTGAATACTTATCAGCATGAAAAAACCGGGACCTTTCTCTTTCAGGAAAATGACACACAAATTCTGAAATGTTCGACAAAGGATACACCATTTCCAGCATACAGTTGTTGATGAAAATATCATATTCCCCGCTCTCCATGCTTACCACATGAAAAGGATTTTCTCCTTTAAGATCGACCTCTCCGGCATCAAAGGTGCTTTTTTCCTTTTTTCGAGCCTCAAAAAAAGGGATTTTAATGACTTTAGTCCTGCATTTATCAAGATCCAATCCGTACCAGTCCTGAAGCTGAATCAGCGTGACCTTTTTATGCGATATCAGCGTCACATCACAAATTTCCTGTAATGACTGGGCTATGGTGCATCCGTACTTCTGTGCTCCACCGATAAAATGAAGCGCGTTGTCATAGACAGCAACACTGGGTTTCCTTATACCGAGGGCGACCTCGAGACGCAGCAAATCATTATAAGATGCCTGTATCCCTTTATCTTCCTTGATCCTTTCAAGGTCATGGGAAATATCTATTATGCTTTCTTCCGGATCATTTCTATCAACATGACCGAATATTTTCCTGAAATCACTCAACGCCTTTTCCATCCTTCTTATTCCTGAGTTTGGCTTTATACTCTTCGATATCGCTTATCAATTCATCTTTTTCTCTATTTATTTGACTTGCTTTGTATTCAAGAGAATTGAGCCTGTCCTTTATCTTTTGCAGGCTCAGCATCATAGCCAGGTAAAAAGGAATGATTTCCTGGTTGATCACATTCTGCCTTATGATGTTTCCCCTTAAATTTTTAAAAAATCTAAATATATTTCTCGGCCCTTTCCCCGAACATTCGGAAATCTTTTCTGACAGATCCTTTATTTTCTCTTCTATGCTTCCATGCTTTTTCCAAATTTCAGACTCCAGCTCATCAAAATCATACTCCCATATCCCGGGTTCCCTTTCCACTTCGGTCTTAATCAGGTCTTCCATCTTTCTGATGTTTTTTCTCTCCCCTTGTATTTCCCTCTTAAGCTCCTTAAGAGCCTGTTCGAATTTTTCTGGCGTTTTCTTCATGGTGTCTGGCTCTTTTTTTCCTGTAAAGATTTGATAAATCCGGCATATTCACGAGCGCATCTCTTAATATCACACTCTTTGTCCACGAAATTTTTTGCCTCTCGACCCAAAGAAATCCTGAAATCTGCATCCAGAGCGAGCGCTGTGACCGACCGTTTTATCATCTCTTTCTCATCAATATCAGGAAGAATCTTCACAGCGCAGTAATCCGGGAACTCCGCATAAGAGCCGTAATCCGTGATTAAAGTCGGCTTTCCATAACCCATCATCCTCAACAGCGAGCCCGAGCTTTCTCCCATAGTCGGGTATCTCAGATTGATACACATATCAGATGCATCGATTATTTCTTCGAGCTTTCCAATGGGGAGATGCCCTAATTTTATGAGATAAGGTTCATCACCCTTCACATAATTCTCCAAAAGCCCACCCCGGTCCTTCCCGGCTATCAAATATTTAAACGGAAACTCCCCGATCTCTGACAAGGCTGACAGAATACTTTCATATCTTTTGTTTTTGTTGATATAGCCGGCCGAACAGATGAGGATTTCATCCTTCCCTATTCCCAAACTCTTTCTGGTTTGCTCTGCATCAAATTCTTTGTTGATATGCCCGTGGTGGTTGATCTTTATAACAGGTTTGTTTACTTTTGACCTTATCCTTTCTTTGACAAAATCGGAATGCACAATAACCGCTTTCGCCGCTTCAAGCACCTCCTCATTCAAAGGATATTCCAGGGCCTTTTCAGATTCCCATATAAGGTCCGGCAGCTTGAGTCTGATCCTTTCCGCAATACGCGTACCCCTGTCGCTGTAGTGCTTTTCCAGCAGCTTCCGGTAAGAGTGGAAATCACCTGTCTCATCATATCTCTCGGCGTAAAATCCCTGCAGCACAAGGTCATGCAGGACGACAATTCCCGGATATTTCTTCAAGCTATCATAAATACAGCGATGTGCCTTATAATCATTTCCCATATGGTAAATGATTGCATCATAGCGAGAGGGATTAAAAGAGGCATCTTCAAAGGGAACAAGATCGAATGCATTTATTATTGTATGGCTTTTAGGCTGCCAGGAAGGGTCAATAAGAAGGTCTATATCAAAATATTCTGAAAGAAAAGGAAGGATCTCTTCCGAATAGTCGGAAATCCCTGATTTCACAGGATTCAACGGGGAAAAATAAGCGATTTTCATTTTACTCACCATAAACTAAGGTTTTGATCACATGCTCCCAACTGATATCCTTGACCTCCTCATAACCTCTTTCACCGAAAATTTTACATTTCTCTTTATTGAAAAATAATTCTTCCATTTTTTTTGCCAATTCCTTTTCATCGGATGACTCAAACAAAAGGCCGTTTTTCTCGTTCGCAACAAATTCCAGAGGCCCTCCTGAATCAAACGCGGTTATAACGGGCTTCTTAGAGAGAAACGCTTCCAGTGTGATGTAGCCGTAATCCTCATCCCTGGGAGCAAAATACACCAAGCCGCATTCCGCATACAGTCTGAGAAGTTCATCATCACTGACATAGCCCAAGAACTCCGCTCTTTCCGATACTCCCAGTTTATCCGCTGTTTTCTTTAAATCATCAAGCTCCGGGCCCGTACCGGCTATCTTACACCGAATTTTCTTATCACAATATGTCAATGCTTTCAACAACAAATGGACTCTTTTGAGCTTATCCAGTCTGCCTACGGAAAGCACATAATCTCCGTACTCGGAACAAAAATACCTTCCGGCCAGACTGGGAGGGTGGTAAAGGGGTGACGAATCAATATGATTGAATTTTTTCAATCTTTTCCCGGTATTTCTCGCATTAGTGTATATGCGGTCATAGGCCTTCAGGGCCTTGCTGTCCATTTCGATTAACATATCCCTGAACTTCCTGTCCTGCTTTTTACTGGAATCAAATCCGGAATAAGGCGTATCGAACAAATCATAGGCCTGCCTGTACTGATGGATCAGCCATAAGACCTTTTGAGGATGCTTGACAAAATAAGAGGGAAATTTAGTCGAAATCACCATATCGATCCTTTTGCCGTTTGACTCAGTCAAATCCAGCATCTCCCATATGCGGATGCTTTTTAATAACTGTTTTCTGGGATACCATTTGTAGGGAATATTTATGAGCTCTGTCTCATATCCCCTCTGTTTCAATTCTCTGACAAGCCCGTTCACATGAGCTTCTGCGCCCCCTTTGAAAAAAGGGACCTGCGCCGCACACACAGCTATTGTTTTTACATCTGTTCCTCTTTTTGAAAGGCCCAGTCTTTTTTTTATGCCCATAAAAACTTTATTTAACTTTTTTTTCATCATCAGGGAGTAAGCCGTTCTTGGATCCAAGCTGTTCCTTTATACGCCTTATTTCTTTCAAGAATCTTAAGTTTATTTCCCTCTGCCTCTCCAGCACAGGTTCTAAAATGAGGCTGATCTCATTGACCATCCGTCTTCTCATGCTCTCTATTACTTTTTTTGTGATAATGTTCCTGTTAGAATGGTGTATATGGAATTTTCTCTCCAATATTTTATCGGTTATGATCTCAAACTGGTCCTGTTCCACGCTCTTTCTGATGGATTCGATTTTTTTGATGATTTCTTCCTTATTCATTGAGACAATACTATACCTTTTTACAGAAAATACTGTCAAATTGAAAAATCAGCTTAACTTTTTTTATCTGCACATTGACAAGCACCGTTCAATTACTATAGAATACCGTCTTAACAATGTAGATTAGGAGGTTTTTATGGCTACAAAAGCAGAACCTAATGTTGTTCCTTTATGTGACGTCTTATTGGTTCTCCTTATAATTTTCATCGTGATGACCCCTTCACTCCAAAAAGGAATTGATGTCCAACTCCCAGAGACCACTCAGGATACAAGCGCGACCCCTCAAGGTCTTATTGTTCTTACATTGCGTACGGACGGGACAGTTCTCATCAATAAAGACGCCGTGCAGTTAAACATGCTGCAGAGCGAACTGAGAAGAATCTATGAATCCAGACAGAGCAAAACCATCTTTATCAGAGCCAACGCAACCCTTCCTTACAGCAGAGTCGTCGAAGTCATTGATATTGCCAAAGGCGCGGGAGTCGAAAAAACAGGAATTATTCCAGAGTATTTCGAAGAAGACGAATAAAACTTCATTCCTTTATTCATAATCTCATCCCTATCAGATAAAGCCGCAGGAAAGAGCCTACGTCCTTTCCATTTAACAGATAGAAAACCTCCCAATAAAAACCCCCACTCCTATCTTTCGAATAAGACTTTAATCAAAAAACACTATTTCAAAGGTCCTATGACCTCCCTGCTTATGATAAGGCGCTGGATATCATTTGTTCCTTCATAGATCTGCAGCAGTTTGGCATCCCTCATCAATTTCTCCATTGGATAATCCTTCATATATCCATAACCGCCTAAGATATCCAGAGCATCACTCGTCACTTTCATAGCCACATCCGAACCATACATCTTGGCCATGGCTGATTCTTTACCTAAAGGAAGGCTTTTATCCAGGCGCCAGGCAGCATTCCAAACTAAAAATCTGGCTGCGTTTATATCTGCAGCCATCTGTGCCATTTTGAATGCTATGTACTGAAATAGAGCGATAGGCTTTCCAAACTGAACCCTGGTTTTAGAATAGTCAACCGCATGCTCCAGTGCTGCCCGGGCTACTCCGACACCTCCGGCGCCTACCGGAGGCCGGCTGCTTTCAAAAGTCTTCATGGCAACAATGAACCCTCTGCCTTCTTTTCCCAAAATGTTTTTTGCGGGAATTTTAACATCCTCAAAGAATATCTCCGCTGTATTCGAAGCCCTGTGCCCCATTTTATCTTCTATTTTTCCTATAGTGACTCCTTCAGTATCACTTGGAACAAGAAAGGCACTCATGCCCCGAGCTCCTTTCCCCGGATCTGTGGTAGCAAAAACAACAAACAGCTTGGCAACTCCTCCGTTCGTGATGAAGCATTTAGATCCATTCAGAATATACTCATCACCCTTTTTAACTGCTTTGGTCTTCACCGCTCCTGCATCTGAACCTGCTTCTCTTTCCGTAAGACAAAAGGAACCCAGAGTCATCTCCTTGGTGAAAGGCACTAGAAATTCTTTCTTTTGTTCTTCGGTTCCTGCAATAATGATGGGAGTCACAGCCAGCGCATTCGCCATTATGGTGGTATACAGACCCGCACATCCCCAGGCCAGCTCTTCACACACGATAGCCTGGTCCAAATGGGACAGCCCTCCGCCACCATAGGCTTCCGGGATCTCTGAAGTCAAAAATCCGACTTCAAATGCTTTTTGCATGACATCATCGGGAAAGGTCTCTCCCGCATCATATTTAGCTGCATTCGGCCTCATTTCTTTTTCTGCAAACTCTTTGGCCATCTTCTGCAAGGCTTTCTGTTCATCAGTCAAACTGAAATCAATCACTTTTTTCCTCCTTACTGCAAATTACTTTAACCCTGATAATATTATGGAGTCTTTTCAAGGTCAAGCTTTTAATGTTTTCTCTGACTTAAAATTTATTTTTTCTCTTGTGGTTATAAAATTGGGGTATTCAACTCCAAAAACTCTTTCAACTACCGGTTTAAGCCTGACGGCTCTCCCCGGAGAAAACAGAAACACAAGCGAGACTTTTCCCTGTTTATCATCAAAACGCACTTCACTTAGGTCAGGAATCTCTTCCTCCTCCAAGGCATTTTTAATAAACGCAAAGGCGGCAGATAAGTCCTCTGCTTTTTGTCCCATACGGTTTCTCAGAGAGTCCAGAAGGTCTCTCTGTTTCAAATCAAAAGAATACACCATGCTCCCTATATCCCTGCTTAGAGAGGGCGCAGCCTGCTTTACTTTCTCAAGCCAATCCGCCTTAACTCCGGCTGGGAAAAAATTGTTTATCCTTGAAATAAAGAGACCGCTTTCAAACAAACATTCCGACCGAAATTCAAGCACCTCCCTTTTCCCTTCCATTCCAAGGGCCAGCGCGGGAGGGAAGGAAATTTTCATCTTTGGGTGAAATCCTTGAGTGAGCTCGACTTGAAAACCAGCCCGCCTTATACTTCTCTGTATGATAAGAATGAGATCATTATGAGATAAATATTTTGCAGGGCCTTCTTTCCTGTAAAAAAGCCTGTAACGCAGAGGCTGGCTTGCTTTTTTGCCAGATTGATATTCAGAAAGAGATTTAAGAGGGATCTCCGTGGAGCTGACCTTATTGACTGTTCCTGGAAAAGAACATCCGCGGCATTTGCTGCAGTCCAGTTTGCCGCAGTTTTCCGTCCATCTCTCATCAAA
This sequence comes from uncultured Eubacteriales bacterium, assembly GCA_964611275.1. Taxonomy (GTDB): domain Bacteria; phylum Acidobacteriota; class Aminicenantia; order Aminicenantales; family Aminicenantaceae; genus WJMT01. Next base: position 12,445 of record CAZSZS010000207.1, on the reverse strand, counting down.
CGCGTTTTTCAACTCACGCAAAAAATATGATTTTTTTATTCCGATGTCTATGTGATCCCAGGGAAGTTTGGCCTTCTGGGAAAAGCTGGAAAGATATCTCTCAGGTCCTAATCCTTCTTCTTCAAAAGACTTTCTCCATATGGAAAAATCAAAGAGATCATTCCATCCATCAAACCGGGCTCCCTTCTTCCATGCCCGTAAAAGCACGGAATTCAATCTTCTGTCCCCTCTTGAAAAAATTCCCTCCAGGACAGAGCTTTCGATCGGGTGTTCCTTGAACCGGACAAAACCATATTTTTTCAGCCTTTTCCTGAGAAAATCTTGTTTATCCCTCAGCTCCTCAGCGCTGTTCATCCTCACCCACTGAAAAGGCGTATGGGGTTTTGGTATGAAAGAAGAAACACTCAGATTTATCTGCGGAGATTTCCTTAATATCTGATAACCTGAGCGTATTATACGTTCTATCAGACTGACGATCCCTTCCAAGTCCTCTTTTTTTTCAGTAGGCAGTCCGACCATGAAATACAGTTTGATCTTCCTCCATCCTTTGGAAAAGGCAGAAGACACAGCATCGATTATCTCTTCTTCTTTTAATTTCTTGTTGATAACCCTTCTCAACCTCTCTGTCCCTGCTTCCGGTACTATGGTAAATCCGGTCTTTTTGACCTTTATGATGCTCTCCGCTACCTCATCTGTCAGAAATTTCGGCCTTAATGCTGAGAGAGACAGGGAAATTTTCTTTTTATCAAACTCATTCATGAGCAACGTCACGATCCTGTCCAAATCAGGGTAATCCCCCACAGAAAGAGAGGAGAGAGATGCCTCTTCATAACCGGTAGAATCCAGGCTGTCCATGACCTCTTCCACCACCATCTTCGGGTTCTTGTTCCTTATCGGGAAATAAACACTTCTGGCCTGGCAGAAACGGCAGTTCTGAGCGCATCCTCTGGCTACTTCCACACTGACCCGGTCAAATATCGTCTTTATATTAGGTACAATCCTGCGGGAAGGGATGTTTTCCTCTTCAAAAGAACGGACGACATTTTTTTTTACTCTGGCAGGAACATCTCCCTCCGCTTTTTCTGCCAGAAGCTTTGAGTTCGAGGGCACAAAGGGACGGTAAAATGAAGGCACATAAACGCCCTGTATTTTTGTCATTGACCTTAAAATGTTTTCCCTATCCTTTCCCTTTCCTTTTAATGCCAGATAACGATCGATGATCTCAATAAAAGCTTTTTCACCATCTCCGATCAAGAAAAGGTCAAAAAAATCGGAAACTGGCTCGGGATTGGATGCGGCCGGTCCTCCGGCTATAACAAGAGGATTTCCCAAATCTCTTTGTTTTGAGAACAGAGGGATCTTACCTAGATCAAGTATGGTAAGTATATTAGAGTAGTTCAATTCGTAGAGAAGGGAGAATCCGATGATATCAAAATCAAACAGAGGGGTTTTATTTTCCAGGGAGTACAAAGGGATTTCCTTTTCTCTGAGAGCTGACTCAAAATCAATCCACGGAGCATACACCCGTTCCGCACCTATAGAAGGCTGGCTGTTTAAAACATGATAGAGTATCCGATGGCCTAGATAAGACATGCCCACTTCGTAGATATCCGGAAAAGCCAGAGCTACCTTTATTTTCACCTTACCGGGATCTTTTTTTCTTATGCCCCACTCCCCCCCGGTATAGCGTCCTGGTTTTTGGACGGATCTCAATATTCTCTCGATATCATCATCCTTCATCGTCAGCCTTTAAAAAATGGTTGAGTTCAGACATTAACGAATCTTCTCATTTTCACGTTCACTACCAGAGCAACCGCAATATAATTCGTTACAAGCGAAGAACCTCCATAGCTGTACAAAGGAAGAGGAATACCCGCTACGGGAAAAAGCCCAACCGTCATAAGAACATTGATTAAAAACTGGCTTGCAAACATCAAAAACACCATAAAAACAATATAGACTCCCGCCCTATCTCTGGATTGATAAACAGACCGCAGCAGTCTGGTAAGAAACATGAAATACAAGGTCATTGCCACAATGATACCTGCAAATCCGAATTCTTCTCCTATGACTGAGAAAATAAAATCAGTATGTCTTGCCGGCAAGAATCTCAGCTGGCTTTGAGTCCCCTCTTTATATCCTTTTCCCAACAGCCCGCCTGAACCTATGGCGATTTTAGACTGGAGTATATGATAGCCTGATCCGAGAGGATCTTTTTCAGGAAAGACCAAAGTCCTTATTCTGTCTTTTTGATAATCCTTCAGAAAAAAATTCCATCCCAAAAGACCAATCACCAATCCAATAATAATGAACCATATTACAATCTTTTTATTTATTCCGGCCAGCAGCAGCGCTCCCAGTAGAATCGGTAAATAAGTCAGTGCTGTCCCCAGATCAGGCTGAAGAGCGACAAGAAACATCGGAATAACAACCAATCCTGAAGAAAACAAAGTCCGCTTCAAGGAAATAAAAGACGACTTGAACTCTCTAAACAAATAGGCTAAGACCAGTATCATCACAACCTTTGTGATTTCCGAAGGCTGTATTCGGATAAAAGGAAGCCTTATCCAGCTTTTGGTCCCCGCGGTCAAGGAGCCAAAAACCAGTATCCCCCCGAGAATGAGAACAGCAGCCAAGTACATATAAGGAGAGTATTCAACAAAAAAATTATACTCAATGGAGACAAAAATAAATAAGAACAGTATTCCGATCAAGATGAAGAATATTTGTTTCTGGGCATGATTACCTGGAATATAATGGGAACTGCTGTGGATCATAATCACTCCGATAAAAGAATTAACCAGAGTAAGAGTGATCAGCATCCAGTCCACACTTTTAAAATGGCTTCTATCTAACATATTTATCTTTATAGAGAGAGAACAAATTTTTAGCTAAGGGAGCTGCTGTGCTGCCTCCCATTCCGCCGTACTCAATGATTATCGTGACAATGACCTCCGGATCCTCCCTCGGGGCAAAGCCCGTAAACCAGGAATGCGTCTCGATCCTACGGCCTCTCTCTTCCAATTTCTTTTGCGTATCCGTGCTCACGACTTGAGTCGTCCCTGTCTTTCCGCAGACATCGAAATCCCCAACCATTGCAGCCTGCGCTGTTCCCTGTTCATTAACAGCCATCCACATCCCCCTTATGACCCTTTCAAAATCCGACTTGTCTATTTCCTTGGAAATCTCTTTTATATACGCTTGCTTTTCACTTCCACTGTTATCATCGGAATCAGATCCAGGAAGGAAAAGGTGCGGTATGACTCTTTTACCCCTGTTTGCGATAATCGATGTGTACACAGCCACTTGAAGAGGCGTTGCAAGCAAAGGTCCCTGTCCGATGGATACAGGGATGGTCTCTCCGAGATACCAGGGTTCGCCCCTTGCTCTTTTCTTCCATTCCGGATCAGGCACCAATCCTATTTTTTCACCGGGAAGATCGATTTCTGTGGGAGAGCCGAATCCAAATATACGCGCATAATCTGCTATTCTTTGAATACCCAGATTTTTCCCTACATTATAAAAATAAATATTGCATGAGTTCTTAATCCCCGAATAAAGATTGACTCTTCCATGCCCGAATTCATTCCAGCAGGAGAACAGATGCCCGTATATGAGAATGCTGCCTGAACAAAAATAAGAGCTCTGATCTGATATCAGATTTGAATCCAGCGCTGCTATGGCCACCAACGGCTTGAAAAGAGAGCCCGGGGAATAAAGCCCTCTTATCGCTCTGTTTTCCAGGGGGAAATCAGGATCCTGTACCAGTTCCATCCATTGTTCCGGAGTGAATCTATTTATAAATCTGTTCGGATCAAAATTCGGGTAACTGGCCATTGCCAGAACTTCACCACTCTGTACCTTCATAACAACGACCGCACCCTCTCTTTCTTCCAAAATACTTTCCACTTTTTTCTGCATATCCAGATCCAAAGCCAATTGGATATTCTCTCCGTTTATTGACTTGTCTTGATTGTACCCCGCAATAACACGGCCTTCACTATCAACGATCTCTAAAGCGACTCCTTTCTGCCCTGAAAGCCTGGCTTCATATTCATTTTCAATCCCTTTTTTGCCTATGAGATCTCCTATCTCATAGTATTGGTAGGCTTCAGACTTCAGCTCACGCGGAGAAATTTCCTGCAAATAGCCCAATACATGAGCCGCAAGAGTATGATAAGGATAATATCGCTTTGGTTCTGTCTGAAGGATCAGTTCAGGAAACTCAGTCTTCCTGCTCTCTATAAGAGCGACTTCTTTCTGGGTAAGGTTATCTTTGATAACAATGGGACGGAACTGTTGAAACGATTGGAATTTCTGGATCCTCTCTTCAATGTCCTTTACATCCATATGAAGAAGTCCGGATATCCTTTCATATGATGCCTGTAAATCTTCGCATTTCTCCCTCACTAAAGACACTTTGAAAGAAGCTATGTTTTTGGCTAAGATGTTGCCTTCTCTATCTAAAATAAGTCCTCTTTGAGGAGAAAGTGATATCCTCCTAATGCGGTTGGCTTCGGACCTTTTCCAGTATTTCTGGTGATCAATGACCTGTACTTTCCAAAAGTAAATAAGCAGCAGGGAAAAAATGACCGTAACAGCTATAAATACTTTTTTTGACCTGCGTCTGATCAGGGACAGGTCTTCATATATTTTATCGCCTTTCATTGACTATCCACAGAGCGAAATTTAAATGTCTTTCTAAAGACCGTAAAGAACACGCTTCCTGCCAAGGCATTAAAAAACGGCTGAAAAAGAATCACCTTGCTTCCTGAAAAAATGGGTTCGGAAAAAACAAAGGAATGCATACATCTCCAAACAATCAATTGAAATACGGTCAGAATGAAAATGAACAGAAAACTTTTAAAAAATGAAATCACATAAATCTTTCTTGATATGGTTCCTGCCAGATAACCCATGAGTGTTGTTGCCAATCCAGCCACACCGAACACTCCAAAGGAAAAAGAATCCTGAATAAGTCCACACACAGCGCCTGTAAAGGCCCCAAAAACCTCTCCCTTTAATATGGCAAAGTATATCACTATTACAGTAAATAAGTTAATGGCAATGGGGATCTCTTTTGCTATTCTTCCTAAAAACGTTTGTGCGACAAAGATCACGATAACTATTAAAACTGCTTTTATATAATCTTTCATCCAGCCTTACCTATCCATAAAAATAAATATTTTTATTACTATTATTTTAATTCTAATTTTAGAAAATTTCATTCACATTCAATCTGAGAACAACGACCTGTTGGAGTTGAGTCGCATTGAAATAAGGGCTGACTTTGATTTCTTTAAACAACTCAGGAGTTATTTTAACGGATAAAACTTGACCCACTTTCAGGTAAGGCGGAAATATCCCATCATATCCGGTTGTAACAAGAACATCACCTTCTTTGATTTCCTCATCCGTGGAAAGGATATACTCCATCTCACATATTTCCGTGTTATTCCCTGACAGAATACCCAGAGAGCCGCCATCCTGCTTAACCACACTGACTCCGGATTTGCTATCTGTTATCAACTGAACAGTCGCTTGATTATATGTAATGGGAGACACGATTCTTCCGACCAAATTTCCTGAATCATCAAGGACCACCATATTCTTCTTTAAGCCCTGTACACTTCCCTTGTTGACGGTAAAAGACTTGAATACATTTGACATATCAAATCCGATGATTCGGGCATTTACAAGATTATTGGAAATACCGCTCAGCAATTCTTTCACGCTCTCTTCCTTTTCATATTTTTTCAATAGATTCCTCAGCACTGTGTTTTCCTGCTTTAATTGAGTGACCTCTTTGAGGAGCCTTTGGCTCTGAACATGAGCTTCTTTTAAATCAAAATAATCACTCCAGGCCTTACTGATAGCTTTCCATCCTGACACAGCCCCGTGCTGGATGGGAGAAAAAACAGCAAACAGGAACGTCTCAAAATAAGTTCCTTCCTCTCCCCTGGGAACCTGAATGGATATCAGAATCATATGGAAAAATACCAGTAAAAGAAGGAAGGCGATGTTTTTATTTCTTTTTAGAAAAGAAGACATATAACCTGACCTATTCATAAAAAAATTGTGAATAACCCAGGTTAAATAGCATTTTATATGAGCGAAATCTTCCTTAGCAGCTCTAAATCATCCAGCATTTTCCCCGCTCCCAGAACCACTGTGGTAAGGGGGTCTTCTGTTATAAAAACAGGAAGCTGGGTTTCCTCTCTTATACGCTTATCAAGGTTCTTCAGCAAAGAACCTCCGCCGGTAATGACGATCCCTCTATCAATAATATCAGCGGACAGCTCCGGAGGCGTTTTTTCCAAAGCGATTTTTATGGCTTCAATAATGGAAGCCACAACATCTTCTATAGCCTCTCTCATCTCCTGGTCATCGACAACAATAGTCTTCGGAATCCCTTCTCTTAAATCCCTTCCCTTTATTTCCAGTGTCATTGGTTCATCCAGGGGATACGCAGAACCTATCTGCATCTTGACCTGTTCGGCTGTCCTTTCCCCGATAAGCAGATTGTATTTCTTTTTGATATGTTGGATTATAGCCTCATCCATCTCGTTTCCCGCCACTCTTATGGAGTGGTTGTACACAATCCCATTCAAAGAAATCACAGCTATATCAGTGGTTCCTCCTCCTATATCCACAATCATGTTTCCGGTTGGTTCTGAAATGGGGAGTTCCGCTCCTATGGATGCAGACATAGGCTGTTCAATAAGATAGACTTCAGATGCTTTGGCCCTTAAGGCCACATCCTTAACAGCACGCCTTTCTACCTGGGTGATTCCGGTCGGAATTCCTATAACGATCCTTGGCCTGAGAAGAAAAGTCTTGTTGTTTGTTGATTTTTTTATGAAATAATCAAGCATCTTTTCGGCGATTTCGAAATCAGCAATGACTCCGTCCCGCATCGGTTTTATGGTCAGCACACTGCTGGGCGTTTTTCCAAGCATCTCCTTTGCTTTTGTGCCTACCGCTTCTACGTCACCCGTTCTTTTATTAACCACGACTAAAGAAGGCTCTTGGACAATAATTCCTTTGCCTCTTAGAAAGACTAAAGTGTTTGCCGTACCAAGGTCTATAGCCAGGTCACAAAAAAGTCTTTCTTTTATCCATTGTATTAAACTCATCTCACTTCACTGCCTCTTATAAGAATTTTTTAGCATAAATTCGTATGACAAGCAAACAAAAAAAACTCTCAGGAATTTATTCTTGCATTTTTCTAACAAGGTATATATATAAATAGATAAAATCAAGATAATATTTTAAGGAGGCATTATGAGCGAAAACACTTATAAACCCTACATATCTCCAGACCAGTCCATGAAAGAAATCTCGTTCAAAGCTATTTTCCTTGGAATCATCATGGCTGTTGTCCTGGGTGCAGCAAACGCTTATCTGGGACTTATGGCGGGGATGACGGTGGCGGCCACATTTCCCGCCGCAGTGATCTCTATGGCCATACTTCGCCCATTAAAAGGAACTATTTTAGAAGAGAATCTTGCCCGTACTACGGGCGCTGTTGGAGAAGCCCTTGCAGCGGGGGCTATTTTTACAATCCCGGCTTTTATAATGTCAGGAGTCTGGCAGAAGTTTGATGTTTTCAAATCAACTATGCTTATGCTGGTAGGAGGGGTTCTCGGTGTTCTGCTCATAATCCTTGTAAGGCGCACCCTGGTTGAAGATGCCGCGCTTCCTTTTCCGGAAAGTGTAGCCTGTGCTGCCATGGTAAAGACAGGACAGGAAGCAAAGTCAAACGCCAAGTTTATGTTCTGGTCAATGGGGTTAGGAGGCCTTATTGAATTCTTTACAAGTGAAAACGGGATTCAGGTCATAAAGCCCTATGTCAAAAGTGTCTTTAAGATCCCGGGGTTATCGCGGATCACGTACCTGAACGAAGATAATGTCGAAATATACAAAACCTCTTCCATAAAAGGAAGGATGTTCATCGAATCTCCGGCTGCCAATGCCGCTCTTACCGGCGTAGGATACATCATAGGGCCCAAACTAGCGGCCCTCACGTTTTCAGGAGGTGTCCTGGGATGGATGTTCCTCATGCCTATCCTGCTTTTCATAAGCGGAGAGCTCAAGACCATTGTAGCGCAGGACCTCAGCTCATGGTCTGAAATAGCTATTTCCGCTTACAACGCTCAAATAAAACCTGTAGCTGTAGGAGCCATGCTCGTAGGCGCTTTTTACACCCTTTTCAAAATGCGCAAAAACCTGGCCACCGGTATCGGACGTTCTTTTGCAGATGTAAAAAAATCCAGAGCTGAAGGAAGCTCTGACCTTCCCCGGACAGATAAAGACCTTCCTTTCCCGTCGATTGTCATTTCTATTGTAGCTCTGATCATCCCCATGGTTTTCCTCTACAATATGTTTACCAAAAGCATTGGTTCCTCCCTTGTCTCAGCCCTTGTCATGATCGTCATGGGCCTTTTATTTGCTGCAGTGGCAGGCTATTTAGTCGGCATTATCGGTTCTTCATCCAATCCCATTTCGGGATTGACCCTTACCACACTTCTCATTGCCGCGCTCATGATGCTCTTAATGGGACAGACCGGAGAAGCAGGAATTGCGGCCGTCATAGGGGTTGCGGCTGTGGTATGCTGTGTGGCAGGAGTGGCCGGGGATATGATACAGGACTGGAAAGTCGGTCATATCCTGGGAGGTACTCCATGGAAGATGCAGATCGGAGGGATCATTGGAGTTATTGCTGCCGGTGTCACGCTCACCTTTTCCCTGCAACTCCTTCACAACACCATAGGCATCGGGAGTGAAACTCTTCCCGCTCCCCAGGCAGGACTTATGGCTACAATGGCCAAAGGTATTGTGGGAGGAGAAATGGCCTGGCCATTGGTCATAGCCGGAATGCTTCTGGCAGTAGTGCTTATTCTCATTGGCTCTCCCTCGCCCATGCTGATCGCTGTGGGCATGTATCTTCCCTTCCGTTCCACAGCCTGCATATTTTTCGGTGGCGTCGTGAAGTACTTTGTTGAGAGTCTAACCGGAAGAAAAAAACCCAATAAAAAAGGGAAAGAGATCATAGAAAACACAGGACTGCTGCTGGCATCGGGTCTGATAGCGGGACAGGCGCTTATGGGGATCATAACCGCTGCCTTAAAAGGAGCCCAACTCAATCTGCCCCAATCCCTGAGCAATCCCTTGTTAGGACTGCTCATATTCATTGTGCTTGGATTCATCCTGATCTACTTCCCCTACAAAAAGATGGTCGAATCAGGTGAATATGGAGAAAAAAAATAAAGAGCTAAATCTTCTTGAGCTGACCCCGATAAGAAACATCAAATGGAAGACCGACGACCAGGGGAACATCATCCTTTTAAAGCCAAAGTATAGAAATCCGTTCCTTGCCAAGCATGTTTTACCGAGAATGAAACATCCCTTTTACAGGGTCAAACTGGATGAAATGGGCAGTTTTTTCTGGAAAAATTGTGACGGTAAAAACAATGTCAAAGAGATTGCCCGGCTGCACAGGGAAAAGTTCGGGGATGACGCAGAACCTGTTCTCGACAGGATATCCTTGTTTATCCAGGATCTTGACAGAAACCGCTTCATCACATTCAAATAAAAAGATAATTCTGATAGAATAAGTACGTTATGAAAGACTCCAGAGATACAAGATCCGAAAATAAGCTCGATATCATTACCTATGGAAATCCCGTTCTCAGAAAAAGGGCCTCTGTGATCAAAAACATTACAGAAGACATTATTAAGATAGCCGAAGATATGATCTTCACCATGCATTCAGCCCCGGGAATAGGACTGGCCGCGCCCCAGATCAACAAAAGCATAAGGCTTATAACCGTCGACCTTTCCTTAGGAGAGAAAACAGAAGACCTTATCGTTCTCATAAATCCAAAGATAATAACTCAGGAGGGACTGGATATGGCTGAAGAAGGGTGCCTCTCCGTACCGGGAATAAATGAAAATGTGCCCCGCTCGGTTCATCTGGAATGCAGCGGATTTGACCTTACGGGAAAAGAAAAGAGAATAGAAGCGGAAGGCCTTCTGGCCAGAGTCATAGGTCATGAGATCGACCATATCAATGGGATCCTCTTCATCGATCATCTTTCTCCCCTGAAGAAAAGCATGGCAAGAAAAAAATTAAAAAAACTATGAACATAGTATTTTTCGGCAGCCCCCAAACCGCCATTCCCACGCTCAAAGCGGTCTTAAAAGCCGGCCATTCCGTACCTCTTGTCATCACTCAGCCTGACAAACCTTCCGGCCGCGGCCGTAACCTCAAACCCTGCCCTGTAAAAAAATTCGCTGAAAAAAACAGAATACCTGTCCTACAGCCTGAAAAAATCAGGAAAGACAAAGAGTGCCTCAGTGTAATGAAAAAGATAAACCCGGATGTTAACGTGGTGGTCGCTTATGGTCAAATCATCCCCTCCGAAATCATATACCTTCCGAAATATGACTCTGTCAATATCCATTTCTCATGCCTTCCAAAATACAGAGGTGCCTCTCCTGTACAGTGGGCACTGCTGAACGGTGAAGATAGAACAGGGATCACGCTTTTCCGCCTTGATGAAAAAATGGACCAGGGGGATATTTTAGCAAAGAAAACAGTAAGGATCCGCCCGGAAGAAAATTCCATGGAGCTCGAAGAACGGATGGCTGAAAGTGCGGCCTCATTTCTGGTCGAGACCTTATCTAAAATAGCGACAATACAGCCCAGACCTCAAGACCATTCCAAAGCCACCTATGCTCCTCTTATCAGAAAAATAGACGGAAGGATAAAATGGGGAAAAGACGCTGAATCCATTTGCAATCAGGTAAGGGCTTTTTTCCCATGGCCCTCATCATTCACCTTCTTTAATGAAAAACGCCTGAAAATAATCAAGGTAAAAAATCTGGATCAGAAACCGGAAGAGCTTGTCTCTCCGGGAGAAATCATGAACATCGATGAAAAAGGAATCACTGTGGGCTGCGGAGGGAACACACTGCTCCTCATAGAAAAACTCCAGCCTGAAAACAAAAAGGCTATGAGCGCGCATTCGTTTTCCTTGGGAGCCCGCATAAAGCCCGGAGACACCTTCGTCTAGTTGTCGAGTATGTAATACCAGGGGTTCAAAGACTTTCCATCAAGGCGGACTTCATAATGAACATGGGGCCCCCTTGCTCTACCGGTTGATCCGATCAATCCGATGGTATCCCCTCTTTTCACTCTTTGACCAGGCTTTACCAAATATTTGCTGAGATGACAGTAGACAGTAACAAAACCTGTTTTCGGATGGCTTATCTTTATGGTCCTCCCCCCTATTTTGTCGCTTTTGGTCTGGATCACGATGCCATCTGCAGTGGCAAGCACAGGATTCCCGGTTTGAGTGGCAATATCCACTCCCCGGTGAAAGGTCCTTTTTCCGGTGAATGGGTCATCCCTCCATCCATAGGAAGAAGACCAGTAACCCTGAGTGGGCAAGATGCTGGGAGTCTGGGCAAGCTCTAATTTTTGGTTCTCAAAATGATTATTCAGAACATCAAAATTTCTATTGATGCCATCGGCTTTTTCCCCCAGCACATCCAGCTGGGACAGTTCAGTCTGGGGTTCGGTTATGACCTGTTCCGGAACATCACTGTTCCCGCCGACTCCGGGCTGCCCCTCAATCGGGTCTTCGGCTTTGAAACCCGCCATGACATTCAATTTTTTTGCGTATCCCTCTAGATCATGAATTTTTGCGTTCAGACTGTCTATGGATTCTCTGTACTGGGCCAGTGTCACTCCCTGCTGCTCATAGTCAGCCAGCAGTTTTTTGTACTTCCTCCGAGTTCCGTTCATGAGAAAATAATCAACGAGAAAAAGCGTAAGAACCACAAAAACAAAGGCAGTGACTCCTGCTGTGATATGGATCGCCTTTTTGGAAAGAGAGTAGCTTTTTTGTTTGCCTTTTCTATGCGGTATAATGATTAAAGATATATATTTGTTTTGCATTAGTCCCTCATTGAGTACCAAAATAAATATTCTATGTCAAGATTATTTTGCTAAATCACCCCCTTTTTCATTCTAAATTTCCCCTTATCCATTCGACTATTTTATCCGTAGAAGTCCCCGGCAAAAACACCTCCGAGATCCCTATTTTTTTAAGTCCCGGTATATCTTTCTCGGGAATGATACCTCCGGCAATGACTTTTATCCCCTCTCCTCCCTGCTCTCTAAGCAGATTTATGATTTTAGGGAACAGAACATTATGGGCTCCGGAAAGTATGCTGAGACCTATTACCTGCACATCTTCCTGAATGGCTGAACTCACGATCTCCTCCGGACTCCTCCTCAATCCCGTGTAAATAACTTCGAACCCCGCGTCCCTCAGCGCCCTGCAGATCACTTTGGCTCCTCTGTCATGACCGTCTAATCCCGGCTTTGCTACCAGCACTCTTGTCTTCTTTTCCGGCATTTGATCCTCCTTGGTTT
>CAZSZS010000206.1:0-22422 GCA_964611275.1 uncultured Eubacteriales bacterium | reverse complement strand
GTCTGCTCTCAATACTGTTATTCCTTTAGAATACTTTTCTGCTCTTTTCTCGAATTCAGGGAATGACGGATTTGGAGCATTTTTTAGTTTTTTCACTAATATTTCAAAACCGTCATGCTCTCCGACGCTAACAAAACCATTCTTGATAAATATTTTGTTATGAGCCAACCATTTCCCCTTACTTATCATAACGACTCCATTCTTTCCCTGCTTCTTGGCATCACTCAAGCACTCTTTTATGAGCTTGGTTCCTAATCCTTTCTTTTTCCACTTGCCCACAACCCATAAGCAATGAATCAATAAGTAGTGATTACCGTTTACTGCTCTCCAAGCGTTCTCTATTGGCACATATTCAATGAATCCCCTGCTCGTGTACCCTTTCGGCTCCTTGATTTGTAATAGTTTGATTCGTAATCCTTTCCTGTATTCCTGCTTAAACCATGATAGTTTGTTCTGATAGCATTCTGCTTCCTTTTTTGATTTCTTGCAGAACAAATCGTACTTGTCAACGTTTGAAGTTGTGATGTCAATGATTTTGTGGTCAATACTCATTTTAGGATAAAGAGTAAGTGTTAAGAATATTTTAAACTCTGTATTCTTGCAAGAATTATTTTTTTAAGAAGTGATGCGGGTAATGGTTTTTCTGCATTGCCATGCCTACCAAGTCACGATTTAATGAGAAAACTACTATTTTGTAAGCAATTCGTTCCTTGACTTCTGGAGCAAGTGACTTGATTAGTTTTCTTATTCTTTCAAGCTCTAAGCGCTTACTCTTGGGTACTTCCGCCAAAAATTAATTAACACTAATCATATTAGTTTGGATAAATATGGGAATTTCTTTTTTTGTTCAGGTCAGTAGGAGAAAGTTTCATAGCCGATGAGTATTTTTATATCAGGATGAAAAAGATGTCAATGGAATATAAATAATCGTCCGAAAACGAACAAAACTTGTTCAAAAATGTACATATTTTCGTTTATGAGGTCTTTAAAACCTCAGAAGACTAATCTGGCATATTTTTTGCAGTTATATTAATATATGTTCGAATTATTCGATTAAATATGCGAGGTCAATAAAATGGCTATTTTAGCAGTAAAAGAAGAAATCATTTTGAGTGCCTTGATGATGCTGTCCGGGAGTTCCCACGGGGCCCCGCTCAGAAAGAAGGTCATTGAATTGTCCGGGAAAGAAATTGTATACGGAACGCTCTACAATCTGCTGGAGGTTCTTATAAGAAAAAGGCTCGTCACATCTCAAAAAAGCAAGCCGACGCCGGTACGTGGAGGAAGAAGCAAAACCATATACAGTATCACTGCGAAAGGAAAACAGGCCCTGGAAGAGACGCTGTTGATGCATGAACGTATCAAGAAGAGTGTTCTGAGTTTTGAAACAGAATCATAGGATAAAACTGTGAAGAAAAAATACAACAGCCCAAGAATAGCTAGAATGCTTCTCCATCTCATGACTGTTTATCACGAAAGCCATTCGATCATCGAAGATTCTGAAGAGACTTTTTCTGAAATACGGATATCAAAAGGACACTTTAGAGCAAAATGCTGGTACTGGACCAATACATTAAAATCAGTTGCTGGATATTTTAAACTCATTGTGTCTTGGAGGCTCACTATGTTTAAAAATCATCTCAAGATTGTTTACCGGAATTTTATAAGACATAAATTGTTTTCTTTTATCAATGTCTTCGGATTAGCCATCGGACTTGCCATCTGTTTGATCATAAGCCTCTGGATGCTCCATGAACTCAGCTACGACCGTTTTCATGAAAATGCCCATCGAATATACAGAATAGAACGTGAAATACTTCGAGATCAATCATACAGCAGATGGCCCATTACAGGAGGATTGTATAAACAAGCATTGATCGATGATATTCCCGAGATCGAAAATGCCGTGCGTTTCTGGAGAAGAGAATTCGCCATCAAGGACTTTAAAAATGATATTTATAGGCAGCAAACGTATGCGGTGGATAATTCCATTTTCAATATTTTTGATTTCGCTCTTGAAGAAGGGGATGAACAAAGCGCTCTCTCAGATCCTATGACCGTGGTTCTAACCCGAGAAAAGGCCTTGAAATATTTCGGCACCGGAGATGCTATCGGAAAGTCTCTTAGCTTTGAGTGGGAAGCAGAACAGACGGACTTTAAAGTGACAGGAATTCTTAAGGAAGTTCCTGAAAATTCCCATATTCATTTCGATATGCTGATATCTCTGGCCTCTGTGCCGGAGGAGGAATTCGCCGATTGGAGAAGCAATTACCTCTATACATATATTTTGGCCTCGGAAGGCACCTCAAAATCTGACCTTGAGGAGAAGCTGAAAACTTTTATCGCTCAACGATTGGAGCCCCATTACGGTGACTTGCTTGTGCAGAATCAGGACAGGACAATCCATGATGTCCTTAAAATACATCATTTCCCCATTGTTGATATTCATCTGTATCCCAGTGTCAACTGGGAAGTGGAGGCAGGAGGGAGCATCTCGTCGATCTACATTTTTTCGTCCGTTGCCGTTCTTATCCTGATCATTGCTTGCTTGAATTTCGTGAACCTGTCCACTGCCAGGGCCAATAAGAGAGCCAAAGAAGTGAGCCTTAGAAAAACTGTAGGAGCAGATAAATACCAGCTCAGAGGACAGTTTATTCAAGAATCAGTACTTCTGGCTTTTGTTTCTCTGGGACTTGCGCTTGCTATGAACTCAATGCTTGTTAAGGTCTATAATGGGGTATTTTCCGAAAATTTGTCGCTTTCCCTTCTCCTGCAGCCAAAGAATCTCGTTTTTCTCATTGGCGCAACCTTTCTTGTCGGGGTGTTGGCAGGTCTTTACCCTGCATTTTATCTGACCCGGTTTGAACCTGCCGAAATCATAAGAGGAAGTCTTCCCGCAGGAAGCGTAAAGTCTGTTTTTCGCAGAAACATGGTGGTTCTTCAATTCAGCATTTCAATCATTCTGATCATCGGTATGTTCACCATCTATAAGCAGATGAGATACATCCAGAGCCGATCTCTGGGTTTTGACAGGGAAAACGTGATTATCATTCCGGTTAGAAGCCGGCAGATCGCTCGAAATTACGAATTATTCCGGAACGAACTTAAAAGAAGCTCCCGGATCTTATCAGTATCCGCCTCATCCGAGGTCCCTGCTGATACACATTACAGCAACAGCCATTTTTCTCGCCCGGATTCAGACGAACCGGTATCCCTGTATCTGTTCTTTACTGACTATGACTATTTGGACACATATCGGATGGAAGTCCTTGCAGGCCGGACATTTTCGAGGGACTTCAGCACAGATAAAGAAGGGACCATCATCCTCAATAAATCTGCGGCGCAAAGGTTCGGCTGGACCCCCGAGGAAGCGGTCGGGAAAAAATTGGATAGTCCCTATTCGGAAGATGCCGCTCAGGTTGTCGGAGTCGTAAAAAACTTCAATTTTCGATCTCTGCGGATAGAGATCGAACCCATGGCCCTATTGCTCGACCCGGATTATATTCGTTCGATTTCAGTCAGAATTATGCCTGGCAATTTTGAAGAAACTCTGAGTTTTGTCCGTAAAAAATGGCAAGCCGCATTTCCCGGAGAACAGTTCGAGTTCGGCTTTCTGGATAGTCGCATTAATCAAATGTACGCAAGTGAAAAGAAAATGCAGAAGATTTTCGTGATCTTTTCATCTCTTTCCATTTTGGTTTCCTGCCTTGGGCTTTTTGGCCTGGTGTCCTTCACTACGGAGGTAAGGACGAAAGAGATCGGAATACGCAAGGCGCTTGGTGCCTCGACAGGGAGTGTGATACTGCTTCTGTCAAGAGAGTTTATCAAATGGATCGTACTCGCCAATATCGTCGCATGGCCTCTGGCATGGTTCATGATGAAAAAATGGCTGCAGAATTTTGCATACAGGGCAGAAATAGGATGGATCGTCTTCGTTCTGGCTGGTTTTCTGATAATATTGATAGCCACATTCACGTTTATTTTCCAGACCGTTAAAACAGCTCATGCCGATCCAGTGGACAGCCTGAGATACGAATAGAACCTGATTTCCGGTTGACGAGGATTATTTTTTTCAGGTATGATTTGAGAGAAAGGCGGAGATTTAACGGAAGATAACAAATGCATTTGCAACAAATACTTTTGGGCTTGATCGAGCTTTTAGTCTCCATATTCATCAGTTTTGTCCTTATCGCAGGAAGCTACCGGTTCTTTTTATTTATCACCCCCCGTTTTGATGAAGAGCGCCAGCTCAAGAAAAAAAACACATCTGTAGGAATTGTCTTAGGAGGCATTTTGATAGGAGAGGTACTGGTAGTGAAACAGGCAATTTATCCTGTGATGTCTGTGATACAGCTTTTTATCCTTGGGGAGGAGAGGAATTTCCTCAACTATCTTGAAATGATCGGATTGAGTGTCGGATACGTTCTGCTCGCTGGAATTCTTGCCTTAGGTTGTATTCTTTTCAGTTTTTGGGCGTTTAATAAACTCACTCCACGCATAGACCAGTATGAGGAAATCAAAAACAATAATATAGCCGTTGCTGTTTTTATGGCTCTTTTTATACTGGGAATTAGTATTTTGATAAGTGACGGCGTTTCAGGTTTGACAAAAGCACTGATACCGTTTCCTGAAATCGGCTCGATCCCGCTTAAATGACTCCGGCATGAAGAGTACCCTTGTTTCTTTTTTTACCCTATCTGTCCTCATAGGGGGCCTGACATTTCTGGCCTCCTTATGCAAAGAGAGCTCTTATTCAGATGATTTTTCTTTATTGGGGCAGGACGTGGGAAACGACTCAAGACCAAGCGCCGGTTACTTCCAAAAGATGGACAGGGAAAACTATTATGATATCACTTACGGATGGGAGAATTATCAAGGCCGTTTGTTCCACATTTCTTTTTCTTATCCCATACGGTTTTTAACAGAGGCAGAAGAGGAATTTGGTTATTATCAAGAAGAGATGGATGAGTATATAACTAAAAATCTAGCGGGAATAAGAAAGGAAGCCATTGAATACCTGAGAGAAAGAACACTCCAATTTATAAAAGACAGCAAGTATTCTGGTTATATTTTTATAGAAGAAAGCGAACCGGAGAGGTTTGATATTAAACTCTCTGTCCCCTATTCTCATGCGGAGGAATATGAAGAGATAAAAGCAGAATTCAATGAAATAACCCAACGGATTGCTGGAGAGCAGGAAAAATATTTCAGAAAAATTGAGAGGGAACAGAAGAAAACAAAGGAACAATTTTTAGAGACGCGGCTTCTCAGGTTTGTCGGAGACAAAATCGGTGTGCATTACACACTTTGTGTACAAAAAAACCGTTCTCGCGTCAAAGATGTGATGGAAGTTATGAAAGACAACAATAAAACAATGCCGCTTCAGAAGTTTTTAGACCTGATGCTCTCTTTTATCCAGGAGATCCCGTTCGAAGTTCCTCCCTTAAAGGAAAACGATAAATATATCGGAGGTTTTTGGGTTCCTCCACGGGTCATTGTGGACAACAAAGGGGATTGTGACTCAAAAGGAGTGACCTTTGCCTCTTTATGGAGGAATTTTAAGAACTATCCCTTGATTATAATAAGGATCCCGAACCATATGCTTATCGGAGTGGCTATCCCGACCATAGGGAAAAATGTGCTCGTTGTAAACGGCTTGAGATACACCCTTTGTGAAGTCACCGGACCTGAAAAAGTCCCTCCGGGTATTGTGTCTAACTACAGTCTTTCCTATCTGAAAAGCCGGAACTATGTTTATGAAATAATCAATTAAAAAGGATTTTTTCGACAACAAACTGGCAGAATCCGTTTTCTTTTCCCGGATATAGTACAGACGCTAATTTTTATAACTTTTTTGATCTATGAACGTTTATAATAATGAAGCGCGAATCAGTGTTATATAACAAAAAAAGGAGTAAACATGCGCTATCGCAGCAAACCAGTTTTTCTTAGAAGTCCATTATTAATTATATTGGGAATATTTCTGAGCAGCCTGATGCTCTCTGACATCCATGCCTCCCCGGATACTCAAGTGATTAGCAGCACGGATAAAGGCCTCTGGAATGGCTCATCTCCCCTTTCACTTGAGGAAGATTTGACCATCGGTCTTGAAATCGGTACCGAATCACAGATGTTCGGATACATCCGGGCCTTGACAATGGATGCCCAAGACAATATCTACGTGGCGGACAGCTACGAACTGAACATCAGTGTGTATAACTCCGAAGGGAAATTTATCCGGGAATTCGGCCGCGAAGGCCAGGGGCCGGGTGAGTTTCAGACCATCGGCGGCATGTGCTGGTGTCCGGAGGACAGCCATCTCTATCTAACGGACCGTACGAACCACCGTATCACCTGTCTCTCTCAAGAAGGGGAAGTCATAAGGATCATAAAAGACGATCTGTTCAAGGCCTGGATCGATGACATTGCCAGCCTGGATGACGGTCGTTTCGTTTTATTGGCACGTACCGCAGAAAAAAAAGGCACAAATTACAAGCTCATGGTTACTGATTATTCATTCAAAAAGATCCTTGCGGAAGCGGCCGTGGAATTTCCTTCTCATACCGTAGGGATTGAATGGGCTCCCTGTCCTTCCGATATAGGAGTTATCCAGGGAGAAAGAGTCTATTACACTTCTCCTTCAGCGTATGAGATTGTTTTGCTGGATCCTAACCTCAACCAATCCCTTACAGTAAAAAAATCCCATCCCCGGATGTTCATTCCCCAGTATGTTCAGGGATTTTACGCCGATTTCAATGCCATCGAAACACTTTTAGCTCTGGATGACCGCTATGTGATCGGCGTTCAAAGCACTCCAATCAAGAATATCCCCCGGTTTAAAACCAAGCGGGAATTCATCGAATTCACCCACACACCCGACCTCAGGGAATGGAATCTGGAAAAGGCCTACCAGCTCGATTTTTTCAATACAGAATTTACATTTCTGGGACGAATTGAAATCCCGTCAAACCGTCGCCTGGCCGGAAAAGACTCGCAGGGCCGGCTTTACTTTATCGAACAGGAACCCTACCCCCGCATTGTACGCTGTAAAATTCAAAAATCGGCTGATTAGATTTCTGATATTTAGACAGCAAAATTCGTTCCTTCGTCACAGAGAGCGATATTTTTAAAGGATGTATTACCGTTTGTAAAATGATAAAATACAGCGCAGGGTCTTATTGCCTGAAAAAATGAGTGGAGGTTCTTTTATGGAAACAAACAACGCCAAAATGAAGATCGAATATTTTCACGCCTCAAAGTATGGGAACGGGGCCATGGTCGCAGACGAGTTCAAGAAGCAGATGGCCGCCAAGGGGATCACTGTCAATGTCCATCATGTCCGAGATGCCAGAGCAAAGGATATGCCCGCTGCTGACCTGTACCTTTTCAGCTCACCGGGACGCATGGGCAAACCCAAAGGAAAAATGCGCCGTTTCCTGAAAAAGGTCAATCTGCCATCAGGAACCAAGTATGCCATCCTGACCACTGAAGGCGCTCCTCAGCCGGACAAGAAGACCGGCCGTATGCCCACCGAAGAAGAGCGGGCTAAATGGCAGCGCATCATTCCGATCATGAACGAAATACTGCAGGAAAAAGGCCTTGTCAAGGTCGCCGAAGGCAAGGTCCTGGTGACCGGTATCAAGGGACCGCTCGAGAAGGGCTGGCAGACGAAAGTAAAAGAATTCACTTCCCTGCTTCTCAAAGAGGAAGATAAATAACTTTAAAATATTAAAACATCAAATAAGTATATTTCAAAAAAATGCAACCTTTTTGGATCATGAGGAGTCTTTAGTAATGAATGATATGTCCTAAAATTAGAAAAATATAGGTGAGGCAAAAATGAAACTGCTTTCACGGACTGAAGAATTCATCCTTCTTGCGGCTCTTTATCTTAAGGAAGAGGCCTATTCCGTTCAGATTCGCAAGCGGTTGAAGGATGTAACGGGAAAAATATGGTCCTACGGCGCTCTTTTTATCTCGCTGGAACAACTCGTCAAAAAAGGCTATTTGACCTCTCTCCTGACCGATCCCTTGCCCGAGAGAGGAGGACGAAGCAAGCGCATCTATTCCATCACTCCTTTGGGCCATGAAGCCTTAAAAGAAATCAAGAAGATGGAACGCAAGATGTGGGAAGCGGTTCCCGATGCGAACGGAGGATAGGCCGTGAAGAACAACGGAAAAATCGAACCGCCAAGGGCAGCCCGATGGCTTTTCCGGAAGATATTCCCGGACGGGGGTTTTGACACAAAAGCATGTGACCTTGAAGAGAGTTACCAGGAAGTTGTCAGGGGGAGAGGTTTGTTTTATGGCAGGACCTGGTACTGCTTTCAGGTGCTGGCCGCTTTGTATTTTTTTATCTGTCTGCAAATAAGAGGAGGATTAAACATGCTCAAACATCATTTGAAAATAACGCTCCGCAATCTCCTGAGGCGCAAAGGGTATTCTTTCATCAATATCTTCGGTCTGGCTGTCAGCATTACAGTTGTCATATATATGGCCCTTTTCATCCGAAATGAATTGAGTTTTGACAGAGGCAACGAACACCTCGACCGAATGTACACCATCATGATGGGCGGAGAAAAAGGACAGCAGTATATCATCTCAGCTGCGGCTCTGGAGCTTTCTGAGAATATCCCGGAGATCGTAAAGTACACCCGTATCGGCTTGCAGAGTGATTCTGCGCTTCAATACCGTGAGGCAGAAACAGAACACGAAAAGAATATCATGATCAAGGATATGACCTATGCCTGGGTTGACCCGGGCATGTTCGAAGTTTTTACCTATGACTTCAAAGCCGGAAATCCTGAGACAGCCCTGGACCAGCCCTACTCCATTGTCTTGACCGAAGAAGTTGCCAAAAACCTGTTCGGAGGCAAGGATCCTATCGGAAAGGTCGTCACCCTTAACAGCCGTTATGAAATGACTGTAACCGGAGTGGTGAAGAAGCCTGCACATTCTCATCTGGACTTGAATGTCTTTGCTTCTATCCTGACCTTTCGATCCATCAGAGGCCCGGATGCTGACCGCAATTACGAATACAACAGCTATCCTACCTATGTGCTGCTGCCCGAGGAACACGATCTGGAAGCTATAAACCGGAAAATAGATGCCCATATGGCCTCGGTCTTCAAAAGGGTGGGACGGCCCAAGGATGATTTTTCCCTTTTTCCGGTGAGTGACATCTATCTCTCTGATTTCGGCACTGTAGGCATCAAAGGAAACAAGACACTTTTGTGGATTCTGTTCACTATCGCCGTCTTTATCGTGACCATCGCCGGGATAAACTTTGTTAACCTCAGCACAGCCCGCGCCTCTACACGGGCAAGAGAGATCGGCATCAAAAAAGTGCTTGGGGTGCTGCGGAAAAATCTCATGAGGCAGTTTCTTTCGGAGTCTGTTTTCATTGCGTTTGTTTCGTTGGGTGTGGCCATTATCTTTGCGGTCCTCTTTTTCCCGTTCTTCAATCAGGCCTTTGCCGTGGGCATTAGTATGGAGAGCCTGTTTAAACCTAGGATGCTTTTTTGTCTTGCCGCGCTGGCTTTTGTCATTGGGACCTTGGCTGGTCTTTATCCGGCTTTTTACCTCTCTGCTTTTCAGCCTGTCACAGTTATCAGGGGAGATATCACACAGGGGAAAAAAGGGTTCTTTTTCCGCAAGGCTTTGATTGTTTTCCAGTTCGCGGTTTCGGTTATTCTTATTATCGGAACACTGACCATCACCAGCCAAATCCGCTTTGCACGGAACAAAGACCTTGGTTTCAGTGCCAAAAATGTGATCACTTTCCCTAAGCCCCTTTTGGACTCATTCCACCGGAATCTCGAAAGCATCAAAACCGAACTTCTCCGGCATCCAGATATTCTGGAAGTGTCTTTTTCCCATGGATACCCCGGGAGACCGTGGAACAATGAGTCGCTCAAGATCGGTGAAGAGTACATTGGTTTCACCCACTACAGCGTGGATTCTGATTTTGCCGATGTCTACGGTCTGGAACTTCTGGAGGGAAGATTTTTAGATTTGAGCCGGCAAAGCGATCATTTGCGGGCCGTTGTTATCAATGAGACGGCAGTAAGGGAATTCGGATTGGAATCCCCTGTCGGCACTCACCTTCCCTACATCCCAAGAGGAAATTTAACGGCATTCCCGGTAGAGGAGATCGAAATTATCGGTGTGATCAAGGATTTTCACTGCCGGTCGCTTCACCAGGAGATCAATCCAATCCTCATGAGTTACAATAAAGACTGGATGTCCCACGGAGGAATTTTATATTCCGGGGACAATCTCTCTGACGTGGTCAGCCATGCCAAGGAGGTCTGGAAGCGGTTCGCGCCTGGATTTCCGTTTGAATTCAGCTTCCTGGATCAAGAGATCCATGGGATGTACGCAAAGGATGCGGTGTTTGAACAGGCATTCTTTTATGCATCCGGCTTTTCCATTCTGATCGCCTGTTTGGGGCTTTTAGGCCTGGCCTCCTATGTGGCCGTTAAAAGGACCAAGGAAATCGGTATCCGGAAAGTGCTCGGTGCATCGTATTCCCAGATTCTGGTTTTGCTTTCATCGGAATTCACAGCCGCTATCGCTCTGGCTAATTTGGTTGCATGGCCTGTGGCTTATTACTTCATGAAAAGATGGCTGGCTCATTTCGCTTACCGGATCGACCTGGGGATCGGAACATTTTTATTATCTGCCCTTCTGGCATTCGGTGTAGCGTTACTAACTGTGGGCTGGCATTCCGTAAAAGCAGCCGCTTCTGATCCGGTTGATTCCCTACGGTATGAATAAATGGTTCGACTCTTAAATCGTGATTACCTTGTCTGAATTCCACTGGCTCTCGATAAGACCAAGCATATCGCCTACCTGACCCACCTTGACCTTTTTTGTTAGCCCAAAGAAATTCAGGCAGGTGCCGCAGATGCTGAGTTTTACGCCTTTTTCCTCAAGTTCTTTTAAAACATCGAGGATAGGAGAACCCTCTGTACATAGCCTGACTCCTTCAGCATAAAAGCATATGCGTTCAGGTAGTTTGTCATTAGCGATCAATAGGTCGAAATATGAATTGATCAATTTATGGCTGAGCTTGTAATCTGCTTGGCCCATGCCGTTTCTGGTGACCAGAATAATGGTAGAAGGTTTTTCCATCTGAACTCTCCAATAAGTTAAAAAAGATAATCATTGCAAATCTGATTAAGTAAATTATATTTGCTTTAATGCCTTGAGGCAATTACTAAAACTAATAATTCCTGATTTCAAAGATAGGCATGCTTTTTATAAAAAATAACAGTTTTTGTATTTCTTTACAGCACTATTTTTTTAATATACAATTGCAAAAAAATTAATGAACCCTGAAAAGAGGAGGCAAAAAGTTGTTTTCTATCAACAAAAAAAATCTTTTTTTTCGATGTTTGGTTTCCAGCAAATGGGTTTTATTGACCCTTGTTCTTTTTTTCCTTTTCAGCAACTGTTTTCTTTTTCAAACCCACAAACTGGCTCCTACATCAATCGGATACTACGGCAACACTCCGGAACAGCAATACGACCAGGGAAAACGGCGTGAATCAAGCTCCAGGACATCTGATTTTACCTTTGATGAGGTCTTTGATGCAGCCAATAAGGCTCTTCTCCGACTTGGATTGAACATTGAACAATCAGACTATGAAAAAGGAATGATAACTGGAAATGGAAACTCGACTATCATTTCCTCTGTTAAAGGCCCCTGCGTCGCTTCTCATACCTTTGCCTGTTATATAACGGAAATAAGCGCTGAGCCTATCACTCGAGTCACTGTAATCGTCGACACTCACTCCGGAGACAACATTCAAGTTATTGGGTTGGGAAAAAAGATGTCATTAGCGTTTCTCGAAAGCATTCACGCTGAGATCCAAAAAGTCCTTTCCACATACAGATGACCTTCTAAGGTCTTAGATTCATGAACTATAAGACATTGAATCTCTGCAGGCTTCTCTGGTTTAAGGTCATTGTAGCTGCTCTTCTTCTGCTCTTTGCCCTTGGGTTCGAGAAAAATCTCAATCCCCTATCAGGCGATTCCGCCACCCTGATAAAGACAATTCAATTCACATCAACTCCCCAAGGAGTGAATATATTTTCCCTGGAAGCAGGAAAGATAAAGCATTACGGCACCACTCCCCTCTCTCTGGACATTTCATTCCGAAGTGAAAACAGTTCAAAAAGATTTCATTTTAAAAAAATAGGTTACCGCAGCAAAAAGCTGATCGTCAAAGCCTCTGACAGCATTGTCACTGTGCCAATGGAAAAAGAGTCTGTTCTGATGAGCCCAAAACAGGTATGGGATTCCCGCTACATAGATACACAAAAACAGATAAACTCAATCCTAAGCCAGTATATCTACCAGGCCCAATCCAATCTGACAGGCGAAACATTTGAAATCATGGGTCAAATCGGCTTGCTCAATCTGGACGAGAAACCTTATTTAGGAGTGATCATCCTTCTTGATGATGACTTCAGAAAAAACAATCTGGCTTCAATAAGGAGAATCCGGAACGAGGAACAACGCTACACCCGATTAGCTGAGGAGGCGTTGAAAAAAGGAGCCGGTACGTTTTTTGTTGAGTTGATAAGACAATTGAAGACAGTGAAGGATCTCAGCGGGATTCTTCTCTCAGTCAATTATTCAAAAACAAGGTCCGTTCTTATTGATGAAACGGTATCCTACCGGGCCAACATCGTTCAATCCGGACAATATTCAACCACTATCTATGAATGGACCCAACCTATCACTTTCACCAATGTGGAGACCACAAAAGATTTGTACACAATTTATTATGAAGTCCCTTCTTCAGAATTTTCAGCTCTTACAAACTCTGACGGCTCATACTCCCAATTGAAAGAAAAATGTGTCATCTTCACCAATGATAACTACAAGAAAAAATTCGTGACTATTGACACAATGAAAGCACCTCTTTAATTTTAAGCTTTGGATGGACCAGAGGATATTTTTTACAAAAGAGATTTTTCATTGGTCCGCGCTAGCGCAACTTTATGAATAAAGAAAAAGTTTATATAATTGACTTATCCTATTCATAAAAAAATTATAAGGAGCTATTGAGCATGAAAAGAAAATTTCGAGGACCCCTTGGTGTTTTGCTGTTTGTTTTTCTTGCCTTTTCTTTTTCCCTCTCACAGGAAATCGAGACCAAAGACGGAGTGAAATTGATTCACAACACAGAAAAAAGCCTGAAGAAAAACATGGCACATATCTCCTTAGAGCTTGTCAAAACTCTAGGAGACATAAATACGCCCGATGAAAACCTGGCCTTTTATCTTCCTGAAGATATTGTCATAGATATAAAGGGAAATATGTATATCCTTGATTCAGGAAACCACAGGATACAGAAATTCAGTTCTGATTACCAATACATCGCCACCATAGGAAGGCAGGGCCAGGGACCCGGCGAATTTTATCTCCCCTCTTCTCTGGATATAGGGCCGGACGATTATCTCTATGTCTCAGACTCTCAGAACAAAAGGATTCAGATACTCAAACCAGACGGAACAGAATTTAAGACCATCAAGTTTCTCGATGAGAATGTGGGTTCTATAAAACTACTTTACTCCGGAGACATCATCATGAACACGACAGGGGGTTTGCTGATGATGGCTCAATCTGAAGAAAAAGAACTTCCCAAACTGATCAAGGTCTTTGACACAGAGGGAAATCTTATCAATGAATTCGGTAAGCCGTTCGATTTCAAACACATACTTATGAACCGAATGGGAAACCAGTATGAATTCGCTGTGGACAAAGATGACTGTGTTTACGTCACGTTCATGCACCAGAACAGAATCGAAAAGTATTCTCCCGAAGGAGAGCTTTTATGGAGAGCGGACAGACCCCTCAATTACAGTATGGAACCTCCCAAAAATAAGGGGAAAATCGAAGCAAAAGGTGGCAACCAAAGGGTATTTATGCCAAAAATGAATATTTGCAGCGAGGGGATATCTGTGGATCACAAAGGAAGAGTCTGGGTCATCACTTTGGACAGACAGCTCAAAGAAGATGAACAAGTGAGAAAACAAGTGGGCATGATGCAAATGAACGGACAGCGCTCCATGTCCGTGAAACTCGAAGGGAATACAGAGCAGACAAAGACCGATGCGTATGAAATTGAAATATACAGCCCGGAGGGAGTTCTGATCCAAAGGATTCCTCTGGATCATTTTGTGAATGAAATCCAAATCCTCAAAGACAGGGTGTTTCTCCTGGATAAAGAACGCGGAACAAAATACTACGAATACAAGATCATAGAAAATTAACCTGGATTATTCACGAGGTCAGTATTTATTTTTTCGGAGGCTTTGTCGGAACCCAGTTTTCTATAAAACTTTTCTTTCCTTCCTGTTCATCAACAAGGGCCTGGAAAATGGCCCGCATCTGTTCATACGGAAGCGTGCCGATAACCATACGCCCGTTTATGATCATGGTAGGCGTAGAACGGATCCCATAGTCATAGCGATCCGAGGTCTTCTCATACTCTCGGCCCGTGTCCACAATGATATCAACCATCTCCC
The DNA here is from genome assembly GCA_964611275.1 of uncultured Eubacteriales bacterium. GTDB lineage: Bacteria > Acidobacteriota > Aminicenantia > Aminicenantales > Aminicenantaceae > WJMT01. Next base: position 7,878 of record CAZSZS010000206.1, on the reverse strand, counting down.
TTACAGAAGGGTCCTGTGCCAACTCATAGACTCCATATCTCTTGGCCAGCTCTTTTCTCCACTCAGGATTTGAGCGGGCTGTGTTAAAATTCGCAAAGATCTCATTATGTATATCCATAAACTTTTCCGGATCCGCAGCCGAATAATAGATCAGCTCACAGGCTCCCGGATGGATATCCTTATCAACCACACTGTTGCATTCTCCCTCCAGCGGGAAAAATTGAAAGGCAACATTTATCTTTCCGGCAAATTCTTCCTTTAACAGGTTGAACTGCTGTTCAAGAAACAAGCAATCCGAACAGAGAAAATCAGCATACTCGACAATATGGATAGGGGCTTCTTCGAACTCCTCGGTCGAACGGGCTGTCCAGTACGGTGAGATAAAGCTGGGATTTCCCACAACAGGGAGTTCATAGAACTGCTTGACCACTTTCATGGCCACTGTTTTCTGCGCCTCTTTTCTGGCTCTGTGATACTCAACCATTCCATAGGAAGCAATACCCACGACCAAAGCAAACGTGAGAAGCATCTTAAGGGAAGGATTAAAAAACCGACTGAAAATCCCTTTTTCCTCTCTGAGAGAATACATAAAAAAAAGAATAAAACTAAACAATGAAAACACATAATATCCAAGGCATAAAAGACAAAGGGTATGGTTTATAAAAATAGAAAAGAGGAAGAGAAAAATCACCCCCGCGATATTCACTAAAGATATGAATGAATTGGTGTGCTCAAATTTTTTGGATGGGAAGACAGCTCCCAACATAACAAGAGCTCCCACTATGAATCCAAAAAGCCCTATAGGAACCCCCATGACCTGTGACAGGGATGAAAACGCAGAGCTGTCACAGTTAAAAAAAGCGGTTATGTCACAAAAAGATCCTTCAAATATGGACTCAGGATAATTTGCCAGAAAAAAGTGCTGGACAGTCAAAACCGATGCGGCTGCCATTCCAAGTCCTGAAACAAAGCTGAGAATCCGCGGCCAGATCACACCATTTAATGTCAAAGACTTATTCATATTCATAAATCACTTCTCCAAAATAATGTATATTGTGTTATAGGATAGGTTTTTTTTAGGATTTATACAAGCTCAGTCAAGAGGCCAAAATTGATTGTCAAACCAAATTTTTTCCTTAAGGTCATTGTCTATTCGAGCCAGCATCACCATATGTCCTTTTTCCCAATCTCTGAGCCATTCAAAAAGAGCTTTTTCGTCTTCTGACTGGGCTGCTTCAGCGTGGTCTGAATAATATCTCACGGAATTTTTCTCGAATTCCAGGGCTGCAGAAATAACCGCAGCCTCATACCCGGCTCCGGAAACATTTTCTTTAATGATATCTGTTAAAACCGCTTCTGATGTTTCTGCGTGAGAATCTTTTATACTGGATAAATCAAAGCCTTTGCCTTTGGAAACACGGGAGAACTGTTTGTTCAGTACATTTATGTGTTTCTCTTCTTCCCTCACAAGCATGCTGAAAAGGTCTTTAACGCCCTGCACTTTAGATGTGTCTGTAACAGACTTATAAAGAGCTCTGCCTTTATGTTCCAAAAGAATGGCTCCTTTTAAAATCTCAAGCAATTTGTTTCCAGTCATAACTTCTCCTCCCTTTGACTATACACCATTTGTATAGTTCAAGTATACTCTTCATTGATTTTTGATGCTCTGATAATCCGGGCCCGAATCCGAATCATTCAGAGGAACCCACCTCCCCTTGTCCCATCTATATAAATTCTTCATATATATACCAGTGAGTTCCTGGAGTGAAATGTCTTCCTGACAGTCCTGACATAATTGAGAAAAAAACCTTCTAAGGTCGGGAGCAGGTATGATATCCACTAATTTCAATTGATTGTTGAAAACATATTCAAATCCTAGATAACAATCTTCTGACTCGACCTGCCAGGGATAAAAATAAGAATGAAATAAATCGTTGTCTGAATGGTCAAAAACAGCAAATTCATAGGTTCGTGCATATTTCTTGAAATGATCGGCTTTAATGCATCTGATGTAGGATAACTGATTACCCAATTCAGCTTCATCAGCAATATATTTCTGGAGTAAATATTTGAGATGCTGGTATTCCGGTTCAATACGGTTGGGAGGGCAGACGCCTTTAAAATTCTTGATGTCCAGCACACCAAGGACAGCTTCTCCATTAAGAAGATTATTGGTTGCTCCAAAAACAACTTCGTGAGTCCCATCCTCATTCAAATCAGAAGGAATCAAAAAGGACAGATGCCCTGTATGAACATATTCATTCAAAAGATTACCATTGATATCATATCTGGAAATAATCACGAGAAAGCGGGTCCTGTGGCGCCAGGCTGTTAATATAAATGATTTTTTACCACTCTGAGCGAATTTGTTAAATAAAGGATAGAAGTTCGATCTGAGAAGAAGACCTCTAAAACTCTGGTCATTGATGATGCTCTTCCGCCAGATCCTTGAACCGTTGTTATCGAACAAGGTCAAATAAAATTGATCGGTCTCATAATCATATTCTTTGGCGATGACTTCATTAGCCTGGTCATTATCGATATCAAAAAAATCCAAATTTTTTTCTGTACCCATTTCTGTTGTGCTTATGGGAACATCATTTTCGACATAGGTCCAAATCACTTCTCCCTTTTTATTCTTTATGTTTACATTTTTATCTAAGGTAACAGCTGTTGCCGGATTAGGAATTGGGGAGATATAAAAATCATAGGTGTTCTTTTTTGTCATCAAAGAAAACCATACCAGAATAAAAACAACGACGACTGCCAGGAAAGCCGAGACACTAAGGATTATATTTTTCTTTCCTTTATTTCTCTTCTGAGAAGAAGGTCTCCTGCGCAGCCATTTTTCAATCTCATCCACAGAAGCATAAACAGTCCTTTTATTGGCGTCTCCAACTCTGTGAAGGGGAAATCCCAGCTTCTTTTCCCATATATAAACGTTCCTTTCACTGACATTGAGATAATCAGCAATGGCTTTGACACCAAAGATATATTTTTGGGAGAGTGATTTCTTCTCCCGCTCTGATTTGATATCCATTTCTATTTTTGAATGAGGCTGGTGTTATCTATAATAAAATAATAATACTCTTCAATCAATCAGAAAATCAAAAAACATCAAAGTTTTTTACTGAAATCATCCTCAAAGATTGGACCTAAGGTGTGAGGGAAGCAGGACTCTTTGTTGCTGCTGATACAGTCCGGTCATTCATATCTTAATGTCTTGACCGGGTTGGTCGTTGCCGCTTTGACAGCCTGAAAACTAACTGTAATGACCGCAACAGAAAGGGCTGCGAATGCAGAAATAATAAATATCCAGGGTTTGATGCTGATCTGATAAGCAAAATTTTGAAGCCACTTTCGCATCAGTAAATAAGACAGGGGCCATGCAATAAAATTCGCAATTAAAACCAGTAACGCAAAATCTTTTGAAAGCAGCCAAACTATATTTCTTACAGAAGCTCCAAGGACTTTTCTGATTCCGATTTCTTTGGTCCTTGTTTCTACCATAAAAATAGCCAATCCCAACAATCCCAAACAGGCTATGAAAATAGCTAGAAATGAGAATGTGCTGAATATCTGACTCAGCTTCTCCTCGCTTCTATAGATTTGATCAAAAGTGTCATCCATGAAAGAGTAATCAAAAGGATGCGCCGGGTCCATTTCTCTCCATTTGTTTTTAAGAAAATCCAGAGTCTGTTCGATATTGCCCGGGCGGATTCTCACTGCAAAAACATAGGTGTTCTGCGGCCAGATATGAATAACCAAGGGATTGATCTCATTTTTAAGGGATTGGAATTGAAAATCTTTAATCACTCCGATTACCTTCCCTTTTTTATTATCCCATTCAAATTGGGTATTTAAGGGGTCTTCCAGCTCCAATTGTCTGACAGCTGCTTCATTTATTATGAATGCCTGTGTCGTATCTGTGCTCATCTGTTTTGAAAAATCTCTTCCTTTGATGATTTCCATTCCCATGGTTTTTATGTAGTCATGGTCGGTATAGATCATGTTCAGGGAGAGAGTTTTTTCCCCTTCATCTGTGACCAGTTTTATGGCATCTCCGGCAACCGCTCCCCCTGGAACTCCGATGGTCACGGTTGCTGAGACGATATTCGGATTCTCCATCAGATCTGCTTTGATGGCTTCTGCGCGGGTCCTGATCTGGTGGGACCGGATGGGAATAACCACAACATGCTCTTTGTCAAATCCCAGTTTTTTGTTCCTTAAAAAATCGAGTTGATTCAAGACAACAATCGTTGAAACAATCAAAATGATAGAGATAGTGAACTGAAAAACAACCAGGCCTTTTCTTAAAAAAGAGCTCCGGGACCCTATTTTTTTGTTTTGTTTCAACACACTGGAAGGCTGAAATCGAGAGATAAAAAAAGCCGGATAGCTTCCTGAAACCACTCCTACAAAAAGCAAAATAAAGAAAAGGCCCTCGAGCAAGATGAAATTGCTAAAAAAATTCAATTCAATTCCTTTTCCAGTCAATGAATTGAAAAAGGGGAGTGCTGCTTTAACCAGAATCAAAGAAAGCCCTAAAGCAAACACTGTGAACAAAAGAGATTCACTTAAGAACTGTGTGATAATCTGACTTCTTGTTGCGCCCACTACTTTTCTTAAACCCACTTCCTTGGAACGGTTAGAAGAGCGGGCAGTGGCTAGATTGATGAAGTTGACACAGGCAATGATAAGTATGAAAAAGGCAATGATCGAAAAAATGGTCACATATTTAATATCTCCATTAGGACTTAGTTCTGCCTGCAGATGGGAATGAAGATGAATGCTTCTCAAAGGCTGTAAACGTGAATACAAACGCCCCCCCAGAATGGACTTTATCTGCGCTGCCGCATGCTGTTCAATGAATCCAGGAAGTTTCGCTTCCAGCTTTTCAGCAGGGAATCCCTTTTGAAGCAGCAGATAGGTGTAAAATTCATGGCGTGCCCAGCTTTTAAAATAGCGTTCCTGGACGGAAGGGATTTGTTCCAGCGTCTTTAAGGATGCAAACATATCTGCATGAAAATGCGAATTTTCCTGCATTTCCTCCATTACTCCTGTAACCAAATAATCCTGGTCATTGATCTTCAACGTCTTGTTGATAGCTTCATCCGTTCCAAAATATTTAGAAGCAATTCGTTCCGAAACCACAATTGTTTGGGGAGATTCCAACGATGTTTCAGGATTTCCTTTTATCAAGGGAAAACTGAAAATATCAAAAAGAGAGGCATCAGAAAAAAACAAAAAATCTTCATAAAATCTCTTGTCCTCATATTCCACCATTCTCCTTCGGCCTGGAAAAATCCTCACTGCGTCTTCGACTTCGGGAAATTCTCTTTTCAGTGCTGGAGCAAAAGGAGCTGAAGACAGGGCATAATAGCGGCTCAACCCGCCCTCCACATCAAACCCATCCACCAGCCGGACAATCCTGTCAGCTTTTTCATGATAACGGTCATAACTCAACTCATCCTGAACAAAAAGCACAATCAGAATACAGCAGGCCATTCCTATGGCCAGCCCTAAAATATTGATGAGAGAATAAGCTTTGAATTTTTTGATATTCCGGAAAGCGGACTTGAGGTAATTTCTGATCATAATAATTCCTTTGTTTGTTCTACAGGCAAGCTCTATTAACCTGGATTATTCACAACATGTATACCCTTGAAAGCAAAAAGAAAAAATGCTCGTCGCCATTTTTTATGAATAGTTCATGTTAATCATATATACGGAAGATGCACAAAAAAGGTTGCTTTTCGAGTGAACCTTTTTCGTTTTTTCCCCGTTTATATAAATAGGAATCAAGAAGTTAAAATATGAGTCAAAGGAAAGAGCAATGAAATCTCTACTCTCCGTCGTCCTTATAATCATGCTTCCCTGTCTTGTATTCTCCCAGGATATAGACAGTGGAGTTACGGCTCCCTCCAAAGGCAGGACATCGCTGGCCTTCTCTTATATCAGCCTATCCAGAACCTTCAAGTTTGATGGAATAAAAGAAAAAGTGGACAGAGAAATTCTCAAGGCAACATTTAGATACAGTCCGTCCCGGTACTTTAATTTATATGGGTTTGTGGGGACCTCAGACTTCCCGAACAGCTTTTTTTCTACTGAAAACAATATCTACTACGGCGGAGGCATCAAGTACTCCTTAACAGGCATGGTGGATATTGAAGAAGAAAACGGAGACCATATCAACATAAAGGGGAGCACGGGATTCGATCTTCAAATAGCCCGTCTCGAGCCCCTCAACAACTCAGGATCTTCTGATTTCAGTCTGACCAAACTACAAGGAGCGGTTGATTTTGGAGTCAGGATGTTTCGCTTTGCAGGTTACCTTGGATTCAAGGTGAACAAGTTGTTAGGAAAGGCTACACTGCCTTTAGACGAGGAGGTGGATATCAAAAGCCGGGGCTTTTTCAGCATGTTCCTTGGATTTGACTACTACTTAAGCCACAGTACTGCTTTAACTTCTGAATTTTCTTTTTTCTCAGACAGCTCCTGGGCGTTAGGCCTCAGAATAGACCTCTAACTGAATAAAAGAAAATCACCTGATAAGGAAGACCCGATACAAAATAATACCGAATTCAAAGGCAGCTCAGCGTTGTCTTGACAATCCCCGATATCTCTTCTATCATCTCGATTGGTTAAGGACAAACCACGATTTACCCTATCCTTTATCTTGGAAAATATGAAAATAAAAAATTTGATCAATAATCTGGATTGGCTGAGAAAGGATATCATCGGCCGTAACGAAATATTCAAAACCCCATTCGGTAAAAAACCCCTTGTCTATGCAGATTACACCGCCAGCGGACGCTGTCTCTATTCTGTCGAAAACTACCTGATGCACATTATGCAGTTTTATGCCAACACGCACACCGAGGATGACTTCACTGGAAAAACCATGACCAGACTCCTGCATGACGCGGAAAAGAACATCAAATCTTCAGTCAATGCCGGCAAACACGGGAAGATCATTTTCACCGAGTCGGGCACCACAGGCGGCATCACACGCCTCCAGCAGATCCTGGGTGTTTTCTGGCCGCCTGCCACACGTGAAAAGATCAGCCTGTTTTTGAATAAATGGAAGGAACACGATCCATCCCGCTCACAGTTCAGTCAAGGATTGCTTGATTTCATCCAAAAGCACAAACCAATCGTCTTTGTAGGACCGTATGAACATCATTCCAACGAGATCATGTGGAGGCAGACTTTATGTGAAGTTGTGGAAGCCCCCTTCAACGAAAAAGAAGAGATCGATCTGGTCAAATTGGAAAAAATGGTCTCTGACCCGGCTCTCCATAAAAGGCTGAAGATCGGTTCTTTCTCAGCTGCATCAAACGTCACAGGCATGCTGTCACCGGTTTATGAGATCGCCGCCATTCTGCACAAACACAATGCCATCGCCTGCTTTGATTTTGCCGCTTGTGCCCCCTATGTGGAAATAGATATGAACCGTGATTCCATAAGTTATTTTGATGCTATCTATCTTTCACCGCACAAATTTCTGGGAGGTCCCGGAAGTGCCGGGATTCTGGTTTTCAATGAAAACATTTACTCGAAGCACCTCCCGCCAACTGTGGCTGCCGGAGGAACAGTGGATTATGTCTCGCCGGATGGTGAAGATTTTGTGCGTGATATCGAAACACGGGAAAAGCCCGGCACACCCGGTATCCTGCAAGCCATAAAGACTTCTCTCGCTTTCCAGGTTAAAGAGAAAGTAGGATTGAAAACCATCTCACAAATCGAGTTTTTTTATTATGAAAAATTTAAAAAAGCCTTTCATAATGAAGAAAAGATCATCTTTTACGGGCTGCAGGACATTGACAAGAAAATACCCATCATCCCCTTTAATATATGGCATAACAGCGGTCTTCT
>CAZSZS010000205.1:0-10300 GCA_964611275.1 uncultured Eubacteriales bacterium | reverse complement strand
GAGGATTTGGGAGCGCGCCTAAGTTCCCTCCATGCGGCGCCCTTCACTTTCTTCTTCAAGACTCTTATTACACTCAAAACAACCGGTCCATTGAACTGGCCACCAGCACCCTGGATCATATGTATTCAGGGGGGCTCTATGACCATTTAGCAGGAGGATTCCATCGGTATTCCACCGACCGTAGATGGCTTTTGCCTCATTTCGAAAAAATGCTTTACGATAACGCTCAACTGGCTCATGTCTATTTTCACGCTTATTTGGTTACGAAAAACAAGAACTATGCAGTTATTGCCCATAATACATTGAAATACATCATGAATTATATGACCGATGGATCCGGAGGATTCTATTCAGCGGAAGATGCTGATGTTGACGGAAAAGAAGGGCTTTTTTATCTCTGGAAACAAAAGGAAATCTATGACCTATTAGATCAAAAGGAAGCTGACATTTTCTCTTATTACTATCAATTAAAAAAAGAAGGCAATTTTCCTTATCAAGAAACTTATCATAAATCAATGAATATCCTTCACATAACAGAGGACCTATCTTCACTTTCTCAGAAATTCAATATAAGCAAAAAAAAGCTGGAGGTAATTCTGGATACAGCCAAATCCAAGTTATTAAAGATCCGAGATAAGCGAATCAGGCCTTTTGTGGATGATAAAATCATCACTTCATGGAATTCTCTCGCCATATCTGCCTTTTCATATGGCTATCAAGTACTGGATGATGATTCATACCTGAGCCATGCACAAAAAGCAGTCTATTTTATAGTCCGCAACCTACAGAACAAAGACGGCCTTCTTTTCCATACTTACCGGGCTGGAGAAAAAAAACACGTTGCTTACCTGGAAGATTATGCCTTTTTCATTAGGGCTCTCATAGATCTTTACGAATCTGATTTTAACGAGAAGTGGATCCTACACGCTGAAAGGCTCACAGAGGATATGATAGACCTTTTTTGGGATCAAAAAAAAGGACATTTCCAAAACACCAACCAATACCATAAAAACCAGATCGTAAGGACCATAACCCTCAATGACACGGCTATCCCTTCTCCCTCAGGAGTCGCTGTGGAGGTACTTATACGCTTGGGACGTCTTTTTCAAAGAGAAGATTATCTGGAAAGATCACAGAAAATTCTTCAATCTATCATCAAACAAGTTTCTGAATATCCCCAGTCCTATATGAAAATGCTTTTGAATATGAGTTCTGTGGTTTACCCGAAAAAAGAAGTGGTTATAGTGGGAGAAATAAAATCAGAACAAACCAAGAAGCTCATAAAGACTATAAGGAAGCATTTTATTCCCAATCACATTCTGGCTTTGTTAGACCCTAACAACAAGAACCATCGGGATCTTCCCTCAATAATCCCCCTTCTGAAACACAAAAAGCTCATCAATGGAATACCCTCAGTTTATGTATGCGAGGATTACAGTTGTAAAAAGCCAGTGACATCTTCTGTCCAGCTTGAGAAACAGCTATAAATTTTTGGGTCCATTCCGGCAGATGAGGTCTTTGTGCGCTTTCACCCATTTTCTGCCATTTTTCATCTGTCAATCGATCAGACAGAGGGTGCTTGAACTCATAATAAGAAAACACAGCTCCGTGGGCCCATCGAGCACCCGCTTTATCTTCTATGATGACATAGATATGAAAAGGGGCTCCGACTCCCTCTTCCAGAACCTGCCTGGTGTTGGGGTCTGTATGAACATCTGCAATGATGTCCATCCGAAGGTCTGTGTCCGAAGTTATCTTCTCCTTCATGGATTCGGAAAGCACTGACAATCCCTTAAATGTGCTCCCTATATTCCAAATGAAGGAAGTGTCTTCATTGGTTAAGGGCTTTTTTGAAAGCTCCTTTTCGGAAATCGTCTTAAGCTGTTCCAGGACACGAATAAAGGCTCCTAACCTGTCCTGTACTTCGGGAATATCTATTTCCAACGCCGTGTTCAATTTCTTCAACTGGATCATCATATCCATTATCCTCTTATAAACCTCAGGATACGGTTCAACAAATCCATAGGTCAGAGTTGGCTTGGGCATAGGAGCTCTTCCCATCATGGTATAGCTTTGTTTGGCATACAGAATAGTATCATGTCTTAACTCTGTCCAGGAACCCAGGACAGTATTGAGCTCCTTGTCTATCCAGGATGGGCACTTCATGAACTCCGGAACCCTGTCTCTATCTTGGTCTCTCAGCAAAGGAAGAAAAGCATACAGCCATCTCCAGTAAAGGTTCTGCTTCCATTCCTGTTCTGTTACATCAGCAAATTCTTTTTTGAGCCGTTCCACCTGTTCATAATATCCCTCATACTCTGTGTCTCCTTCTTCTTCCATAATATCCAGAGCTCTTTGCGACCCTAAAACAGCACACACATCCAATCCCCTCGGAAACGCCCTGGCAAGGCCTCTATTCGGGATCATTTCCATGGTAAAAGGTCTGCCGTTGCCCAAATATCTCAAATTTTCCTTTCCAAACACAAGATTTTGAAAAATATAAGAATCCGGAATGAACCTCTGCCCCATAAACCGAAATCCCACAGAAGTCTGCTCGAAAGCTCCATCTTCTTGAAAAGCCGCTCCCGATAGTATCTTTGGCGGTCTTATTGTGAATGCCATCCTGACAAACTCGGATAAAAGTTCCCTATTATTGTATTGATTGATATCTTTTTTTGATGAAAAAACTTCTTTTATCAAAGACATATAATCTTTGACATCCAGATCATCGGTTTTTCCCACAAAATATACCGTAGGCTGATAAACCCTCTCCCATAACTCGAAAGCCCTTTGGTCTCTCATCAGGGCATCAACCATTAAGAGAGCCTGAAGGGTCATTTTTCTTCCGTGAAGAACAGCTTCCTCGCTTTCTCCCGGCTTTAATTTGAAATCTATCCTTCCGTACCACATCATGACCTTAAAATATTTTTTAAATACCTCATTCCGGGTGTAATGCCCTCTGGGGATATACTGACTGTAGTCTTCATAGGCATAAGGATGGACAAAAAGGGACGGTTTTGTAACATAAGTCAAAAGCTCTCTGAATTTGATCCCTTCATGTCCGGAAATGCTGTCTACTTCCCTGTCGACTACATCACCCAGCTTATAACCGGGCTCATATTCAGGATCGAACATTTTCTTTGCCACGGAAAAAAATCCGATATTCAAAAGCGCTGCCCGCTTGACCTGCTGGTCACTGGCTTCCTCATACTGATTTTTAGAAATATCCAGCATACGGTCAGTGAGATCCTCAACAAAGTCATTGAGCTCTTCAATCTCAAGGATCCTTAAAACAGAATCAAAAAAAACATGAGCTGTGTGCAAAACCGCATCGGTAGTTATGAAAATGGGATGGTTGTTTTTTTTGCACTCCATATAAACATCATAGATACGCTTTTCATACCCGGGTGTGACCACAAAACCATTGTGCTTCAGCATATTTAATGCATCCTCTGCAAGCCATACCTTTTTTTGGATATCTGTTTCTTTTAAAGAGAATTGATTCGGCTTATTCACCGCGCATATCAAAACAGTTGACATGAGTAAATAAATCAGAAATATTCCCGTGTATCCTATTATTCTCGTATTCATTCGCTCTCCCCCAGGAATTTATCTTCCTGCCTTGGAACACTCACTGCATTATACTGAATCTGATTTTTAAAATTCAAACCATTTTTCAAGTTTCTATAAAATTTGCTTTTTCTTTTTTTTATACTATAATATATATAGTATTTATAGGATATAAGGACTTTTTTTGAAGGAAATCAAATGACAAAAAAAATTTTGATATTACTTTCACTGTTTATTTTCTTCGCATCTTGTGCTGCAATAAAGGGAGATTTGGAGGAGACCAGTATGAAAAACAAAGTCATCAAATCCGAAGAAGAATGGGAGAGCATCCTCACCCCAGAGCAGTTCCGGGTCTTAAGAAAAGCAGGTACGGAAAAACCTTATTCCGGTGCTTATAATGACTTCTGGGAACAAGGAATCTATCAGTGTGCCGCCTGCGGGACCGCGCTTTTCCGCTCAGAGACAAAATATGACCACAGTACAGGCTGGCCCAGCTTCACTTTTCCTGTGGACGAAAACAACATCACCTATCATAAGGATACCTCACACGGCATGATAAGAACAGAGGTCAGATGCTCTGTGTGCGGCTCCCATTTAGGTCATGTATTTAACGACGGACCCGCTCCCACTCATAAACATTTCTGCATCAACTCTGTCGCTATGGAGTTCAAACCCACAAAATCGGCCTATTTTGCCGCCGGTTGCTTTTGGGGCGTTGAACATAAATTCAGCAAGGTCAAGGGTGTTCTTTCCACTGAGGTCGGGTACTCCGGCGGAACAACTGAAAATCCATCTTATGTCCGGGTCTGCTCGGGAAACACTGGCCATGCGGAAACTATAAAAATAGTATTTGATCCCTCTGTTATTGACTATTCAGAACTGCTTGATAAATTCTTCTCTTTTCATGACCCTACACAGCTCAACAGACAAGGCCCTGATGTCGGAACTCAATACAGATCTGTTGTTTTCTATATGGACGAAAATCAAAAGCGCATAGCAGAGAAAAAAAGGACTGAACTTGAAAAATCAAAAAAATTCAAGGACCGCATTGTCACAGAAATCAAGCCTTTTGAAGCATTTTATAAAGCGGAAGAATACCATCAAAAATACATAGAAAAGCAAAACAAAAAAAAATAAGGGATTATAGAACCAAGATTTCAGATTTTATTTGATTTGATCCTGAATATTTGCCTTTTTGAAAGCAGGCTTAAGGACAATCCCCTTGCTATCATAAACATGGTTAATGCCAGCCATAAGCCATGATTTCCCATAAGACCGACAAACAGATAATAAACAGGGAGGAAAACCCCTAAGGTCGAGAGCAGCATCATATTGCGCATGGCTTTGGTTGCGGTGGCTCCTATGTAGACTCCGTCCCACATATAAGCCACCGCTCCCATAACCGGTATCACAGCTATCCACCCTAAATAACGGGAAGCTGTTTCGATCACAGGCTTTAGGTCTGTAAAAACATACAGCAAGTTTTTCCCGAAAACACCAAAAAAAACCGCAAAAATTCCTCCCAATCCGCATCCCCAAAAAAACAAGCTCTTCACAACCAATACCAGACGGTTCCTGTCCCCTGCTCCCGAAAACCGACCGACAAGGCTTTCTGCGGCAAAAGCAAAACCATCCACCCCATAAGACATGAGTGATACATACTGGAGTAAGATCTGATTGGCAGCCAGAATCAGAGAATCCATGTGGGAAGAGGCGGCTGTGAAAAAGGCAAATGTGAACACGAGGCAGATGGTTCTTATGAAAATATCTGTATTGACCAAGAAAAAATGTTTTAAGGGTTCAATCTTGAGCACTAATCGGCGCTTGACGTCTGTCAAATGATGCCTGTATTTCAAAACAAACAAGACAACAGCCATCATCAGTCCTACATACTGGGCACACACGGTTCCAAGCGCCACTCCATCTGATTTCATGCCCAAAAAGGACACAAAAAATACGTTAAAGCCGATATTCAACAGATTGACCAGCACAGTCAGGATCATAGGATATCGCGCATTCTGCATACCTAAAAACCAGCCGTAAAAGACATAAATGGCAAGTGTGGCCGGAGCCGCATAGATTCTGATAGAAAAATACTGCACTGCCAATGATTTGATGGCCTCTTCTCCTGGTATCAGGGAGAATCCTACCCATGAGATAAACCCCCGGAAGAGGATGATGACCGCGCTTCCAACTAAAGCGACCAAGAGGCCTCTTATCAAGACAGCAATGATTTCTGCTCTGTCCTCGCCTCCGAAAGCCTGGGCAGTCAGACCGGTCGTTCCCATCCGCAGGAATCCAAATCCCCAGTAGATAAAATTGAATATCAAGCTGCCCAAAGCCACGGCGCCGATATAGTATTCTGATTCCAGACGCCCCATCAAAGCTGTATCCACCATTCCCAGCAGCGGAATGGATATATTGCTGATAATTATGGGGATGGAGAGCCGAAGTATCTCTTTGTTCATCTCATTTTTTTTAGAACAAAGCTTCTTCTTAAGCCGATGAGCCTTAAAATAGTTGCCGGAAGGGCTTTTTCCAGCTTCTTATTCATCTTGATGGACAACGGATTATTGAAGGGGAGGACAATAGTTGTGTTTTCATTGAGTACGGCTAATTCATTCTCTTTGAAAAGCTGAAGCAGTTTTTTCCTTCTGAGAAAATTATGAGGCCCTTCACTGTGGTGGATTTCAAAAATAGCCGCAGCCCAATGCATAGGCTCCCATAAGATATTTGGACAGGTCAGTACCATAATCCCTCCGGATTTAAGAACACGGGCAAGCTCCCTCATAAAAGTGTCCACATCGCTAATATGCTCAATGGTCTCGTAGGTGGCAACCAGATCAAAATATCCGTGTTTAAACGGAAGCCTGTAGTCTAGCACCTTAACGGACTCATAATAATTTTTTTTGTCTTTTAACCTTGCATCTGCCAGAGATAACAGATAATCCGAAAAATCAGCTAGAACAGATTTTTCAACCTTTCCCTTCTCGATCCAAAATTCGGTCCCTTTTCCGGATCGGGCCTGTATATCCAGCATAACCATCCTGTCCTTAACATGAGTTTTCGCCAGCTCCCAGGAATTTGTAAACCTTCGGTAATAGCTGTACGTATTTTCATTGATATCATCATAATCCGTGACGCTGTCCCAAAAATCTCCGACTTCCTTTAAACTCCACCCTCTGCATGTAAAATATTTGTACTCGAGAACAGCCCGTTTTATCGCACCCTTAAGGTTCATCTTTTTACTTCCTATCCGTAGAAACCAACGGTCCATTTCCCAGGTCCACATCTATCCCAATAGCCCATTTTCTTCGTAGTTTTGATAAAAACATCAGGAGCCGGAAGGGAATAAGTCTTCTTATGGCTTTTGTTTTTACGATCTGATGGATGAGATTTAAAAAAAATCCCATACCATACTTTTTGTACTTCAGATTATGCCGGTGCATGCGAACCAGTTCCCACTCTTTGATGCCATGCAATTCTATTTTATTCTCCCGCTCCATTCTCTCGATAAGAGCCGCTCCGGCATCTGTCCTAGCCATGACCACAGAGGCGTTTTTTAGGGAGTTTATCCAGGCATCTCCCAATACAATATCCGCTCCCTCTCCCATATAGAGAGAACATTTTTTACACCCTTTGCGTAAAAACATCAAATCCACAAGTTCATAGCATTCCTTACCAAAGCGGACGACACGGCCATCCTTTGTCCTTACCATAAAACCACCTGGATATTCACCCCATCTGTAGGCCATCTCATCAATATCTTCCTTACTGACCCCTGCTTTTCTGATCAGGTATTCAGTCGCATCTCCGGTTATATTATATCCGCAAAAAAAACTTATGATATATTTGATATTCGTGTATCCTTTCCGCTGCATCTGACGCACAGCCCGAACAAAACAAGGCTGTAAAAAAACAGCTGTTCTTTTCTCTCTCTCTGAATCAATAAGCTTTTTTAACGGATCGAATTCCATATAAATATATTTCGAACCGGAAATCTTTCTGACATCCCCCCTATGCCTTACAGCCTGGTACTCAGGAAGATACGGACGGTCATGAGAAAATCCCACCCCTATCACTGTCTCGACTCTATTGTTCTCCAGAAGAAAGCCGGAGATCTCTGTGCCGATCCCCCCTGAGGAGCCCGTCCTTCGGTGTAAGGGATTTGAGCTGAACCCGATAGACAAGTTCTTGTAATCCGAAACCAGATAATGGGAATCATAGTCTTTGCTGAAGCTTTGTTTATGAAAGAAAGATCGTTTTTTCCCGGATTTGTCTTGCAATCGCTAATCCTTCATCCTTTTATCTATCAAGTCAGCCAAAAGCCCGACAATAAACAGTTGAAACGCTGCCATAAATAAGAGAGTTATGGTCGTTACAAAGGCTTCGGCTATAAATATTCTGTACATAAGGAGAATTAATCCTACAATGAAAAAAAGAAAGCTCAAAGGCATGAACACTTTTAAGGGTTGGAAATAAAGAACCGTGCGAACGATTAATTTTAAAAACCCGTACGTATCTCTTACAGGACGAAGCTTTGATTTGCCTTTCCTTTTATGGTAATCAATCGGAATATATTCAACCCTGTATCCATTGGTTAAAAGCGCTAAGGTTATGGTCATAGTAAAAGAGAATCCCTCAGGCAGGATCCTGTTGAATTTTTTTACTAAGTCCTTTCTGATCAATCTGAGGCCTGAATTGATATCAACGATATTCTCTCCGGATAAATAATCAGCAAGCTTTTTTATAAACCATTTCGCTGGTTTCCGCATAGATGGGATTTTAACATTTTCTCCTGTTCTGGCGCCCACGACCATATCGATATTCCCTTCCCTGTATTTTTTTAACAGATCGGGGATCCTGTGGCTGGGATAAGTGGCATCCGCATCTGTGATGATTATGATATCAGAAGAAGCGTACCTTACTCCTGTTTTAATGGCCGCACCGTATCCCCGGTTGACATCATGACTGATAAGCTTTACACTGGGATACTTTTTCACTATGTTTGGGGTGGAATCCTCTGATCCGTCATCGACCACTATGATTTCAAAATCATTTCCGAACTTTTTCATGTCTTCCAGGACATTTTGTATTCCCTTTTCCTCATTAAAAGAAGGTATGACAATGGTTGCTTGCTTTTGATTGCTCATTTTTCAGGCTCCTTATGAAATTATCTTAACACTGTTTTCCACTCCCAGAATCATCCCGCGGCATCTTCAGTTCAGCGCTGTTCAATAATGAACTCAATATTGTTAATGGAGGAGCTGTATCCCGACTCAAGCTGGGTCCTGTAAGGCAAAAGAGAAGAAACAATCACTTCAGGCAGTCCGTCCTGCCAGGCCAGCCGGTATCTGTTTTCCTCCATTGCCTTTATTTCTCTTTCCAGGGCACCCTTCCAGTCTTCAGAGATTCCTGTCCCCTGGCTTTCTATGAGTTTTTCATACTGATTTACTAACATAGGGAGGATCATTTTATTCAAACGTCTTGCAGCTAAATCATGCCTTATCTCCTCTGATTCTTCATCTTCCCAGTGCTGGTAATCAAATTCATTATCCTCGTTTATGGCAATGGGGGGGCCGTCTGTCAGGGGCTTCTCAAGCCAACAATAATAAGCTATGGTATAAATGTAGTAATACTCACCCATCCCCATACCCTTCTCAAGCAGTGCTTGATTGCGTGTTTTGAGAAACTCCGCTATTTTAGGAATCAGACCGAGCCCTGTTCTGAGTTTTTTAAAAGCTCCTCCGGAACTCTCATCATCATCTGAAAGAAAATCAATGGAGTGTTCAAGGTCCTCAATCACAGGCCTGATGGCTTCTCTTGTCTCTAAAAAGGCTTCCATGCGCTCCGGACTTATCTTTCCTGTGGGTGCCGGACAAAACTCTTCAATTTTTCCATATTTCTCTGTTAAATTTTTTAAAACATCTTCTGCTTCTTCAAAACTATTGACCATGTTTTTTACAAAAACGACTCCCCCGATAATGAGAAAAACCACGATAATGAGCACAGCACCACACCCAATTCCGCACCCGAGAAGCCATTTTTTCGTTGATGTGTTCTTTTGTGGTTCCATTTTTCCTCTCCTCACCTGTTTACTTTCAAAACAAACTATCACAGTAATACCATACAGTCAATAAAACCACCAGCATGACAGATCTTCCCGTATGAAGCTCTAGAAATGAATCCACTTGACCTTTCTATAAAAAAGAACAAACACAAAAAAGCCGGCGGCGATGCCGGCAATATCAGCAGCCATATCCAAAACATCCATTGTTCTGTAGGGGACAAAAAACTGATGGAACTCATCCAAGACCGCAAGCAAAGAACCGGCACAAAAGACCCAAATGAACTTGCACTTGAAAGAAGTCTTAAAAACGAAAAAACCCAGAGAAAGAAGAAAACCCAACACGGCAAATTCAACCAAGTGAATCAGTTTATCAAAAAAAAGAATCTCCACTTTTACCTGATAACTTCTTGAGGACAGAATAAAAATCAGCGCATAATAAACAAGGGAAGGTAAAAACAAAATCAACTTCTTCATATTGGGCTTCACCGCAAACAAAATCTTACCGCCCATCTTAATTTCTGATTCATACTGTTGTCAAATCAAATTCACTTTTTATTGGTCATCTCCTACAGACTGTTCGCTCCCTACCGCTCACTGGTTTTTGACATTATGTCCTTTGTTATGATAAATAGTAACCTGACCTATTCATAAAAAAATGGC
>CAZSZS010000204.1:0-10918 GCA_964611275.1 uncultured Eubacteriales bacterium | reverse complement strand
GTTCCCTGGCCCTGTCTCTATCTTTAAGGTAGGGAGATATGAAAGCCGTCATAGTAATGATACCGCAATCAGAAAAAAGTTTGGCTACCTCTCCTATGCGCCTTATGTTTTCCTCTCTATCTTCAGGAGAAAAAGCCAGGTTCTTGTTAAGGCCGTGCCGGATGTTATCTCCGTCGAGGACAAAGGACAGCTTTCCTTCCTGGAAAAGCCTTTTTTCCAAAGAGCGGGCTAAGGTTGATTTTCCGGATCCTGATAATCCTGTAAGCCAGATAACAATACCTTTTTGACGAAGAAATCCCTCTCTGTCTTTTTTCGTAACTTCTCCCTTGTGCCATGTGATATTGGTCGCTTTTTGAATGGTCATTCTTTTCTCCTTGCAAAAGCTCCTAGGTGTTATTCACCTTTTTATAGTAATCGATAAGAATTTTCGCGACTTCAGGCCGGCTGAATTCTTTAGGAAGCATCTGGCCTTTTGACAGCATCTCTCTTACCTTTGTACCGCTTATCAGCATGCGGTGCTTCTCGTCATGAGGGCAGGTTTTCATGGAAGCCATCCCGTCGCATTTGTGGCACCAGAATGTCCAGTCAATATTCAGGGGTTGGATACGCAGTTCCCCGGGTTTTATTTTGGTGAATATTTTCTGAGCGTCAAAAGGCCCGTAATAATTACCCACTCCGGCATGGTCTCTCCCGATGATCAGGTGACTGCATCCATAATTCTGTCTGAAAATCGCATGAAGAAGTGCTTCCCTGGGGCCTCCATACCTCATCTCCATAGGATACACTTTTAGTACGACCCGGTCCTTTGGATAGTACTTATCAAGAAGTACCTCATAACACTTCATCCTTATTTCTGCGGGTATATCATCTGCTTTTAACTTACCGACCAGCGGATGGATCAAAATCCCGTCACTGACTTCAAGAGCGATTTTTGTACAGTATTCATGACTTCTGTGGATAGGATTTCTTGTCTGAAACGCTGCAATCGTTGACCAGCCTTTTTTTGCGAATATTTCCCTTGTCTGAGCCGGACGAGCATAATAGGACCCATATAGTTCAGGATAGGGGCCTTCGCTCAGAGCTTTGACTTCCCCCCCGAGAAGAACGTCATCCTGTCCGTATATTTTTTTTACGCCCGGATGCGCTTCGTCATTTGTAAGAAAAACGTGTTTTGCTTCATGTTTTTTATTGTACTCATATTTATCCTGAACCTTCATTATTCCCATTAAATCTCCGCTTTCATCGTCTATAAGCGCAATCTCCTCTTCAAGTGAAATATTTTTTGCTTCTTCTTTTGTCACGGATAGGGTGATGGGAATCGGCCATAAAGTCCCATCAGACGTGTGCATATGATCAACCACTTCTTTGTAGTCTTTTTCAACCATAAAGCCGTTAAGTGGACTGAATGCGCCTATAGCCATCATTATAAGGTCAGAGGTTTCACGTGATGACATTCTTACTTCTGTTAAGGACTTGGCCTTTTTTTTGTTTTCTGTTAATTCCTTTCCTTCAATGAGAAGGGGGAACAGTGTGCCCTTATGAGGGGGTATGAGTCCGTCCATAATAGTTTTCTCCTATTTAACATAATTGCATCCTAAGTCAAAAAGATTTGTTCATAATTAAAATATTTTGATTGTTCTCACGTCTGTATTTAACACGGTCCATGAGGCTCCTTATAAGAAAAACACCAAAGCCTCCCTTTTTTTCTTTTTCTATGATTTCCGTTATATCCGGTTTTTTGGTGGTTCTCGGGTCAAAAGGAATTCCATCATCCCTTATCTCAAAAAAAATTTTATTCTCTTTGATCCAGCTTCTGAGATAAATTTCACCTATTTTTTTTGGATAAGCATATTTGATGATATTGATGCAAGCCTCCACCAGCGACAGCTCCATAATGTAATAGTCCTTCTCTGATATTTCTTTTCCTTCAAGCGAATTTTTTAGAAATGACCTTACTTTTTTCAGTTCGTGTAATTCGCTTTTGACTTTGAGTGTGATCATTTTATACAGGCCTTATTTATTATCATGAAACTCCTCTTAATTCAACCTCTCATGTCTTGAGTTGTTTTTACAGGTCATTTCCAGGGAAGAATGCGGCAGCAGCGACTCGTGAATATTCCAGACACAGAAGAGATGAAGGCAATTGAAATAATATTCTTATTATGTTAGAGTCTTTTCTTAACTCCAGCCATTTTTTTATACTGGATTCACATCTGAAAGGAGTTTTATAGTCATGAGCAAAGATGGAGCACATCTATTCACTTCCGAATCTGTAACAGAAGGCCATCCTGATAAAATTTGCGACCAAGTCTCTGATGCAGTTTTGGATGACCTTTTAAAACAGGACCCCCATAGCCGCGTAGCATGTGAGACCCTTGTTACAACCGGGCTTGTTCTCATAGCAGGAGAAATCACGAGTAATGGTTACTGCGATTTCCAACAAATAGTCAGGGACACTGTTAGAGACATAGGATACACAAGTTCGAAATACGGATTTGATTATGAGACATGCTGTGTCTTGTCCTCCATACACGAGCAGTCGCCTGATATCGCCATGGGAGTTGATGAAAGCGGTGACCATGAGCAGGGAGCTGGCGACCAGGGATTGATGTTTGGGTATGCATGCAGCGAAACCAAAGAGCTGATGCCGCTTCCTATCATGATGGCTCATAAACTGGTGAAAAAGCTGAGCCAGATAAGACGCGAGGGAATATTGGACTATATTCGTCCTGACGGCAAGTCTCAGGTCACTGTGGAATACGATGGAGATAAGCCGAAAAGAATCGATGCTGTAGTGGTATCCACACAGCACGAACCGAGTGTAAAGATGCAAGACCTGAAGGTTGATATAGAGCGAAAAGTGATCAGGGAAGTTATCCCTGAGAACATGCTGGATAATAACACGAAATTTTATATCAATCCGACAGGTCGTTTCGAACAGGGGGGACCGTTTGCCGATACAGGAGTGACCGGCCGTAAAATCATAGTAGACACATACGGAGGCATCGGAAGCCACGGGGGAGGATGCTTTTCAGGTAAAGATCCCTCTAAGGTGGACCGTTCAGGCTCTTATATGGCCCGATATATCGCAAAAAATCTTGTGGCAGCTGAGATCGTAGATAAGGTTGAAGTCCAGATCGCTTATGCCATCGGAGTAGCGGAACCTGTTTCTATCATGGTGGATTCCTTTGGGACATCAAAGATCCCTGAGGATAAGATAAAAGAAATCATACAATCTCATTTTGATCTCAAACCAAAAGGCATGATTCGAACATTAAATCTTTTGAATCCGATCTATAAACAAACAGCTGCTTATGGCCATTTCGGACGGAATATATTTCCCTGGGAAAAAACAGACAAAGCCGAGTTACTGAGAAAAGATGCTGGCCTGTGATTTTTATCACTATCAATAAAAAGTGCCTGCAGCAACATGAAGGAGTGTTCAATGAATTACGATATTAAAGATATTAATTTTGCTGAGGAAGGCAAGCGGCGTATGGAATGGGCAGCCAGGTTTATGCCTGTTCTCGCAGACATCAAGGAAAACTTCAAAAAAGAAAAACCTCTCAAAGGAGTAAGGATTTCCGCTTGCCTTCATGTCACAAGTGAAACCGCCAATCTCATGGATACTATCAAAGAGGGAGGGGCCCAGGTAGCGTTGACTGCTTCCAATCCGTTAAGCACCCAGGATGATATTGCGGCCGCATTAGTAAAGTTTTATGAGATTCCTGTTTTTTCCATAAACGGGGAGGATAATGATACCTATTACAAACACATAAACCAGGCTCTGGATAACAAGCCACAGATCACTATGGACGATGGGGCTGACCTGGTCAGCACCATCCATTCTCAAAGAAAAGAGTTGCTGAAAGACATTATAGGTGGAACTGAAGAGACGACTACAGGAGTGATACGCCTGAAGAGCATGGCCTCTCACAAAGTACTGAATTATCCGATTATCGCAGTCAATGATGCTAAAACAAAGCACCTCTTCGATAACAGATATGGTACAGGCCAGAGCACCATTGACGGCATATTAAGGTCAACGAACATACTCATTGCCGGTACGGACTTTGTGGTCTGCGGATATGGATGGTGCGGCCGCGGAGTCGCTACAAGAGCGAAAGGAGCTGGGGCAAAAGTCATTATCTGTGAAGTCGACCCCTTGAGAGCTTTAGAAGCGGTTATGGATGGATTTCAGGTCATGCCTTTGACAAAGGCATCTGAAACAGGTGATGTTTTTGTCACTGTAACCGGGGACAAAAATGTTATCACAGAGGCACATTTCAAAAGAATGAAAGACGGGGCTATTGTGGCTAATTCAGGCCATTTTAATGTTGAAATAGACATCCCCGCTCTGAATAAACTATCAGAAAAGAAAAGAAATATCAGAAAGTTTGTGGAGGAATTCACTCTCAAGAACGGACGAAAAATATTTCTCCTTGCAGACGGAAGGCTCCTAAATCTTTCTGCGGCAGAAGGGCATCCGGCTTCTGTTATGGATATGAGTTTTGCGAATCAGGCATTGAGTGTGGTTCATCTTGCTAAAGAAGGAAAAAATCTACAGAAAAAAGTGTACTCGGTGCCTAAAGAGATTGATGAGGACATAGCTTTGCGGAAGTTAAGGAGCATGAACATCCAAATAGACAGTCTTACAGACGAACAGAAAAGCTATCTAGCAGGATGGGAGGAGGGAACTTGATTGGGAATGTTTTTTTCTTGTTCTCTTCTATGATCTTAAGATAATTCTTTATATTTTCCTTTAATTCAGGGTCTTCTGCAATAGGCTCGATCTCAAGCAGAAATTTCTCCGCATTATAATAGTCACTGTTTTTCAGATAGGCACCTGCTAAGTTGAATTTGATATTTATTTCATCCGGAGCCAATTTTAGTGCTTTTTTATAGTAATCAATAGCCGCGTCGAATTTTTTAAAATTTTCACAGATCACAGCGTAAAGATTCAGGGACATAACAAGCTTTTCATTGAATTCAAGGGATCTCTGTATGTATTCAAATGCCTTCTCGTTATCCTCTTTTAATAAATAAAGACGTGCCAGGTTATAGAAGGGGAGTTCCCGGGAATGATATTTTTCATTTGTCGCTGCTTTGAGAAATTCCTGTTCAGCCTTATCCAGCATCCCCATTTCCTGATACACAGAACCCAAATAATTATGGGCTTCCGCCAATGAGGGGTCCAGGCTCAGCGCTTTATTGTAATCCTTTACAGCTTCCTCTAAATTTCCCATCATGGTTTGTGCAAGACCCAGCCCAACTAATGTCAGTGCGCTGTCAGGTTCAAGGGACAAAGAGTTGTTCAGATGTTTCAGTGCCAGTTCCGGCTGTCCGTTATTGATATAGAATATCCCCAGATTATATTGATAGTTTGGGTCTTTCTCTCGCTTCTTCTGAAGTCTCTGCTGGCTTGTGGCGCAGGATAACAAGAGCACACATGCCATCATAAGGATAACGATTGATTTTGCTTTCATTTGCATAACCCCCATATCTAAAATATTTTTTCTTCTTTTAATTTTCTTTTCATGAGGTCTTTAAGGGCTTGTCTCGGGTCTTTGTTTTTGTAGATTATTTCATACATCTGTTCACATATAGGCATCTCTATCTTATAGTCATCGGCGAGCTTGCGTGCCGAAAGGGTAGTGGTAACGCCCTCTGCGACCATTTTCATTTCCTTTAAAATATTCTGGATGGAATTTCCTTTTCCCAGCTCGAACCCGACATGCCTGTTCCTGCTCAGTTTTCCTGTGCAGGTAAGAACCAGATCTCCTATACCGGCCAATCCTGAAAAAGTATCGGGCTTGGCGCCCATTTTAACTCCCAGCCTTGTTATCTCGGCTATACCCCTTGTTATAAGAGCTGCCAGTGTGTTCCTCCCATATCCGAGGCCGTCCGAAATGCCGGCGGATATGGCTATTATGTTTTTTAAAGCACCGGCGAGCTCGACTCCAAGCACATCATTGGAAGTGTAGACACGAAAAAAATCGTTGGACACAGAATTCTGTATTGTGCGGGCGATGGCACTTTCCTCTGAGGCAACGACCACGGCCGTGGGGTGAGAATCCGAGACTTCACGAGCAAAACTGGGACCGGACAGTACCGCTATTCTTGATGTTGCTTCAGGATCAAATACATCCCGCATCAGCTCGCTCATGCGCTTCAGGGATGTGTGTTCGATCCCTTTGGTTAGACTCACAATGATCTGTTTTTTAGTGAGAAAAGGAGAGATTATTCCATACATTTCCCTGCAGTATTCGGAAGGAACAGCAATGAATACAATATCAGCATCTTTTAAAGCCTGTTTCACATCATTATGGAAGGAAACAGGGCGAGGGAATGTGACTCCCGGTAGAAACGTCTTGTTCTCCCTATGGATGCAGGTTGAATCATATATTTCAGGCTCCCGGATCCACAGTTTTGTTTCAATTCCTTTTCTTCCCAGGTGAATGCTGAAAGCACTCCCCCAACTTCCTCCTCCAATGACGCTTGCGATCATTCTTCTTTCTCTCCTAATTTTCTTTCTTTTCCATGGATTAAACGTTTAATATTATCTCTGTGCTGGAAGACAATAAGCAGAAAGAGAACCAAACCAAAAAAAACAAGCTGTCTTTCGTATCCAAAAAGCAGGGGTGTCAATGGGAGGGTCATGATGCCAAGAAGAGAACCTAAAGAAACATATTTTGTTAATGCAATGGTGATGAAAAAGACAATAACGATTCCCAATAAAGAAGGCAGGGACAGAGCGAGATAAACCCCTGCAGTGGTGGCTACCCCTTTCCCGCCCTTAAACTTTATGTATACCGGAAAACAATGCCCCAGAACAGCTAAAAAACCGCAGACAATGGAAAAATTCAGGTCATCAAACAATCTCAATGAAAGAAAGACAGGAATGAATCCTTTGAGTACATCAAACAAGGCAGCAAGAAACGCTGTTCTTGTATTTGTGAGTCTCAGAAGGTTCGTAGCCCCCATACTTTTGCTTCCGAATTTACGGATATCACGTTTTTTTTTCTTAAAGTAGATGAGATATCCAAAAGGGATGGAGCCCAATAAATAAGATAAAAGTGCAAAGACTATCTTCATGGCAGTCCGCTCTCATGAAGTATATCATAAATAGCCCCGGATGGTGTCAGAGTGCTCTTAAATAAAGTGATTCGATCCACTTTTGTGACTCCGAATTCCTTTTGTTCTGCCCTTTCCAGTTCAGGTAAGAGATCGTGAAGACCGGAACTTTTTTTTATTCTTCCTAGGGTCATATGGGGATGAAAGCTTCTTTTTTCCTTTGGAAATCCGATTTGTTCCAGTTCTGTTTCTATCTCAGAGTGGATTGTTTTCAGAGGTTCATATGCATTGAATCCTGCCCAAATGATCTTGGGCTTTCTGCTTTTTTGCGGAAAGGTCCCTATTCCGATACAGCCCATGCGAAAAGGCCTATGATCTCGGGAAATCCGGTCCATCACTGTTATTATGTGGTCGGCTTTTTGTTCCTCTATGTTCCCCAGAAATTTGAGCGTGACATGCATGGCCTCAGGACTGACCCATTTGATTCCTGAGCTTATTTTTTTGAAGTGACGAACAATAATGCTTAGATTTTCTTTTACTTCCGGATCAAGTTTGACAGCAACAAAAGTCCTCACGGAATATCCTCTCGCTGTTTAGTGTTCTTAAACAAAATGTATCTTCTCAGCATATCCAATGCCTTCTGTGTTGCCTGAGACTTTACGGAAACTCGCATGCCTAAAAACATGTTTTTCTCAACTTTTGTTCCATTATTCCAGGATAATGCGGTAAATACAAGTCCGACCGGTTTTTCTCTTGTACCGCCCTCTGGCCCGGCGATCCCGGTAATGGCCAGACCAAAATCTGACTCTGATATTTTTCTTATTCCCTCAGCCATGAGCCCCCCTACCGCAGCGCTTACAGCGCCGTGTTGGTTGATCACATCCTCATCGATGTTCAAAAGCTTTGTTTTTGCCTGATTGGAATAGACCTGGACTCCCTGTAAAAAATACTTTGAACTGCCGGGAACATTTGTTATCCGGTGACCGAGCAACCCCCCTGTACATGACTCAGCAGTGGATAGGGAGTGGTTGTTTTTTAGAAGCAGTTTTCCTATGACTTCCTCCAGTTCTTCATTATTTTCCGAAAAGACATGGTTTTTTAAGCGCCCTTTTAATGATTTGACAAGAGGATCGATCATGCTTTCGGCATTTTCAAGAGAAAAAAAAGAATGGCCGGTTATATGGACTTCTATCTGCCCGGGATAGGCAAGAACAGATAATTCGATATCAGGGGATTTCGGATATAGATCTGAAAGAAGGGTCTCTGTGCTGGATTCTGTAATCCCCGTGATTTTTAAAACTTTACGAAAATTGAACCCGTTTCTGAATTTTTCCATTCTGGGAATGACACCTGATTCAAACAGAGTCTTCATCTCTATAGGCGGTCCGGGCAGAAGAACGGCTGTAATTCCGGACTCCTCAATCCAGAGCCCCGGGGCTGTTCCGACCCTGTTTTCAATAACTTCAGAGCCTTTGATAACAAAAGCTTGTTTTTTATTGGAAGAGGTCATGATCAAACCCCTTCTTTGGAACCTGCTTTTTATGTAGTCCAGCAGGTCACTCCGGAATTCCAGTTCTCTGTCAGAAGCTTCTGCAAAGACCTCTCTGGTCATATCATCACTGGTAGGTCCCAACCCGCCGATGATGAAGATCATATCCGCCCTTTTAAGGGCCAGCTTAAAACAGGAAAGCAAGGAAGCGTGTTCATCTCCGACAATGGTTTTGAATCTGACTTTTAATCCCAGGTCGTTTAAACGGGATGTGATATACAGTGAATTCGTATCCTGATAGTAAGGAGTCAAAAGCTCCGAACCAACCGCGATTATTTCAATTATTGGACTCTTTTTTTTTCTCATGTCAAAAGGACAATAATATTTAGGATAATACTTGTGTACATTCCGGCAATGATATCGTCAAGCATAATTCCCCAACCCTTAGAAAATTTTTCCGCCTTTTTAATAAACAGAGGTTTGATAATATCAAAAAAACGAAACAGGAAAAAAGCGGATAAAACCATAATCCAGGATGGTTTGAGAAGGAAAAGAGCTACGAGCTGACCCAATACTTCATCTATGACCACCTCACCAGGATCATGCTTTCCGGACAGAGAAACATACTTGGATGAAGCAGCCAATCCCAATACATAAATAACAAGAAATAAGGATAACATAAAGGGCCACGTAAAAAGATAAAGTCCGAATTTGTAGATGAGCACGGTTATCAGGCTTGCCAAGGTTCCGGGAGCAACTGGGAAAAAACCGATCCAGAAAAAACTGGATATCATCTTAGAAAAAAATTTCATGTTAGACATTCTCCGTATAAATCATAGTCATCACATCCGGTGATTTTAAATGTCTCTATCTTTTTTACAACATCTTTTTGGTCCTTTTTGAGGTCAACGTATACAGATCCGTCGACTTCAGGTGCTTGATACTGCATTCTCCCTAAAAGAAGAGACGGATCCTCTGCCAGCCTTCCTTCCACAATGACCTCCATACGGCGGCCCAGATATTTCCGGTTTATTTTAGATGAAATGTCTGATTGGATGTCCATTATCTCGCGCAGTCTGTTTATCTTGGTTTCATATTCCACCGGGTCGCCGAGTCTGTAGCCTTCTGTGTTTTTTTCTCTAGAATAGGCAAAGGCTCCCAAATGATCAAATTGTGCCGCACGGACAAAATTCTTTAATTCCTCAAATTGTTTTTTCCCTTCACCGGGAAAGCCGACGATCACTGTGGTTCTTAGAGCAATATCGGAAATCTTTTTTCTTATTTTGTCCATGAGACGTAAAGCCTGAGTTCCGTCCATGCCTCTTTTCATCCGGTTCACTATGCCACGGTTTGAGTGCTGGAAAGGACAATCAAGATAAGAACACATATTTGGCTCCTTGAGCACTTCAAGCAGGGGATCATTGATTTCTTCAGGATAAGCATAAAGAACTCTGATCCATTTTATTTTTTTTATTTTGCTCAATTCTTGAAGCAGAGAGGTCAGCCCGTTTTTTAAACCAAGGTCTCTGCCATAATATGTGGAATCCTGAGAAATGATGTTTATTTCCTTTATTCCCTTGCCAGCTAGCATAGATGCTTCCTCAACAATAGAAGGGAGGGGACGAGACCGGTAATCCCCTTTAATGAGAGGGATCGCACAAAAAGAACATTTATGGGAGCATCCTTCTGAGATCTTGATATAAGTCCATGATGGAGGAGTTGATAGATAGCGAGGAGCCTTATGGTCATATAAATAACATGTGTCTGACTTTTGAAAGGATGTGCCTGTTATGATGTCCGCTATATGGTTAAAATCCTTGACTCCGGTCCAGCGGTCTACCTCTGGGAATTTTTCTTTCAGTTCATTCGAACATCTTTCCACATAGCAGCCCGTCACTATGACCATTTTTTGATTTCCAGCATTCAGCTTAGCACTGACTGCGTTCCTTATAGCGGATTCTGATTCCTTTCTTGCTTCTTCTATAAATCCGCAGGTATTGACGATGATGATATCTGCTTCATCTGTGTCAGTGCTTATTTCATAGCCTCTTTTATCCAGATTCCCCAGCATGATTTCGCTGTCTACAAGGTTTTTGGCGCAACCAAGGTTGATCAGGGCTGTTTTTCTCATGAATGTGTCCGACTAAATCTCCTGTCTCCGGATTATCGCTCTTAAAATACAAGGTACAGTTAAGGATAGATGCGGTAAAGAAGCCTGGGAAATGGGATGGTTTCTCGAATGTGCTTGATGTTGCAGAGCCAGGCTACAGTACGCTCAATACCGAGGCCGAAACCCGCATGAGGAACAGAACCATATTTCCTTAAATCAACATACCATTCGTAGGCTTTTTCCGG
>CAZSZS010000203.1:0-18493 GCA_964611275.1 uncultured Eubacteriales bacterium | reverse complement strand
TCTGCTCTGGGCTGCATTTGGAGTGAACCGGTCAGATGGGCTCCGCGGAAGGCCGGGAAGAACCGCGTCCTCAGCAAGCAACTCCCAAGAAATCGATCTTTATATCACGTTCCCTCAAGGAGTCTACCTCTATGATGCCTTGGACCACAGCTTGAAACCTGTCGCTGCCGGCGACTTCAGTCACAGAGCCCGCAGACGCAGAGCAGCTGAGGCGCCTTTGAGCTTATTTTTCGTTGTTGATATTGCCAAATACAAAGAGGCTCCTTTTCAGGAACCCGGCCTTAAGGACCCCGAGATTCAAAAGTCCTATTACTATGTGGCCACAGGCCTTATAGCCCAAAACATATACCTGTATGCAGCTTCAATAGGACTGGCAGCCCACTTCCATAATTGTGATAAACAGAACACTCATAAGGAGTTCCATCTTCGCCCGGAACAGAGGGTTCTCTTTGCCCAGACAGTGGGATATCCTGCAGAGACACAGGTTTCATGACTTTGTTGAGGCCACAAAGTTAAATCAGGAAGAAGCGCTTAAACTGATCAAGCCTGAACTCGCAAAAAACAAAAAGGCTATCTAAAGATTCAGAAATGAACTCACACTGGCCAGAAACATCCGCCATAAGAATGTGTGCGGGATGTTTGATTGGGGAGAGGTCAGTCAGCAACCTCTTACATTAAGAGGCAGCAATTATACCTGCTAGCGGCAGTAAGAGAGAGATGACGAATAAGGAGCCAAATACCCACGAAATCCAGCGCTTTTTAGAGTTATTTACCCAATAGAAGACAAAATAGGAAAGCAGCAGTGATTGGATCAACACTTCAAGCAGAGCTACTGACAACTGGCTTCCTACGGGTAATGTAGTGTAAATAAGTCCTTCGATTGAGCCGGGTGCAGCGCCAAAAGTGGAGAATATTCCTACGACGACCAACACTATCCACATTCTTATCCAGCCGGTCTTTCTAGACAGGAAATCATTCCGGAATAGATAAAACACGATCCCAAAGAGGATCCCGCGAAGAGGCTGAAACAAAGGTCCAGCTAAGACCAAGAGGTCATTTGCCGGCCTCATCAGCAAATCGAGTCCCCCCTCTGAGAATCGCGCAGAATAATGAAAGAATGTAAAGGCAAGAAATCCGATAGCGAAATAGGTAACTGTATGGACAATGATAGATTTTATTGTGATGCTGAGGAAATTTGGCTGATTTGTTTCCATTTTTCAGAACCTCCTATTGGATCAAGATGATTGACCATATGGTCGGTCAATTAATTCACTCATCATAGCCTTAATAATCAAATCCCGTCAATCAAAATCGCCCCAGAGGACTTTTTATATTATAAGGTCCCGGCCAGCACAGCCAGAGTGCGCAGGTCAGGAACGGTAAGATCAGGCTCAGCTGCAGCCGGAAGTGTGGCGCCAAATCCATCCTTTCCCTTACGCCGATTTACCCAAACAGTGGAAAGTTCGGCTTTTTTTGCAGGCACAATGTCATGGAAAAGGCTTTGCGCCACATGCAGTATTTTGTGTGCAGGGACTCCCGCGTTCTGGATGAGGTACTCAAAGTTACGCATCGCTGGCTTGTAAGAGCCGATCTTCTGTGCTGTAAAAACATGATCGAATTTGACTTTCAAAGCTCTCTCTGAAAATTGAAAGAGGTCATCATCAGTATTAGAGAGGATATTGAGTTGGTATTTAGTACTCAAAGCAAGAAGAGCTTGTGCAGAATCAGGAAATGCCGGCCAGTCCCTCACACTCAAGGAAAAATGTTTCAGCTCATGCCGGGATGGCTCAAATCTCAATGCCCCGCCAATCTCAGAAAGTACAGCCTCCAAAACATCGCGATAAGACCGGTAAGGACCGGCTTCGATCTCCGACTCTGCTTTTGCGAATAATTCCAGCAAGGCATCATCTCCGGCATATACTCGATGGGATTTCAAAATGGGATGCAAAGCAGACAATAGGCCTTCCTCCCAGTCAATGAGGGTTCCGTAACAGTCAAAGCTTAAGCAGTCGAATTGATCCCAATTCATGTTTGAAAATTGCCTGATTCCAGGCTTTATTATACATAACTGCTGTCCAATGGGGAAGAGAGGCTTAAATGGTCTTAAGAAGAAAATAGTCAGGAAATCGGTTTATTTTCTCTTTTTCTATTTTTTTTTGACAACCATTTATACGGAAAATCCGTATAAATATATAAGGAGGCACAGTTGAAAGACTTAACCTTAAATGAAACAGCGGTTTTGCTGGCCATCTTACAACTGGAAGACGATGCGTACGGTGTGGCCATTAAAAAAGATATTTCAAAGCTTACCAATAGAAAGATTTCCTACGGCACTCTCTACAGCTATCTTGATCAGCTTTTTAGAAAAGGACTCATCTCCAAATCACTTGGAGACCCTGTACCTGAAAGGGGAGGGAGACGAAAAATATTTTATAAATTAACCAAAAAAGGGATCCTTGCCCTGGAGTCTGCTTATAAGCTTCAAAACTCGATAGGGAAAAGAATGTCTGAACTTTTATTAGACAAGGTATAGCCAAGCCATGAAAAAAATCCCTTCAAATCCCCCACGCATCGCCGAAAGAATCCTTTCTCACATGAAAAAAAACAGTGATGAGTTCTCTTTTCTTGGGGACATGAATGAAGAATTTATCTACCTTTATAAAACAAAAGGAAAAAGAAAGGCCCGATTCTGGTATTGGGGGCAAATCCTGGTCAATATCCCAGCCTTTCTCAAAGATTCCATCTACTGGAGTTTTCAAATGCTAAAAAATTATATCATAATCACCTGGAGAAATATCAAAAGAAACAAGGGATTTTCCTTTATCAACATCACGGGTCTGGCCGTGGGCATGGCAGCCTGTCTGCTCATAGTTCTCTGGGTACAAAATGAACTGAGTTTCAACAAGTTCCATGAGAATATCGGCAATATTTATCTGACCGCCAGCGAAAGAGTTGATCACCGCGGCGATTTTTTTAGAAGTACTCCTGTTCCTCTGGCAGACCCTCTGCGGAATGATTATCCGGAAATTGAGAAGGTCGTCAGGTTCCAGTTCAGAGGCGGGATCCTGGCCCGATTTGAGGATAAGGTTTTCAATGATTGGGAGGGAGCTTACGCTGATCCTGATGTTTTTGCGGTTTTCACTTTTCCTTTTCTTAAAGGGAATGCCGACTCTGCTTTCGAAAATAGAGAGAGCATTGTCCTGACCGAGTCAGCATCGGAAAAACTCTTTTCCAGAGAAGACCCAATAGGGAAGATCATAGAAATCGAAGGGGACCTGGTTGAAGTAACAGGTATTTTGCAAAATACTCCCAAAAATTCCGATATCTATTTCGATTATATCAGGCCTTTTCAATCCATGAAGGAGATCACCGAATACCAGGCCTTTATCTGGAACTGGTTTGCATGCAATACTTATGTCCAGCTCAAAGAAGGGATCGATCCAGCATCCGTCAATCCAAAGATAGGCGACCTGCTCAATTCGAACCGCCCCTGGTCGACCGATCCTTTGGATGTCTTTCTTTTTCCTCTCAAAGACATACATTTGCACGCCCTTGGAGGCGGAGGGCCGATCAAGTACATCTATATCTTCCTGGCTGTGGCTGCGCTGATTCTGTTCATTGCCTGTATCAATTTCATGAATCTTTCCACAGCCCGATCCGTTAAACGGGCTAAAGAAGTAGGGATGAGAAAAGTCGTGGGATCAAAAAGGACACAGCTTATCAAACAATTTTATCTGGAATCTCTGTTCTTCAGCTTCCTATCAGCATTCATTGCTCTTTTTCTAGCCAAATTATGCATGCCTCTGTTTAATCAACTGGCCGGCAAGCAGATGATAATGGATCTGCTGGATGCCCGATTGATCATCGGGCTTTGCGGAATGGCTCTCTTCACTGGCATTGTCGCCGGATCTTACCCTGCGCTGGTCCTCTCTTCCTTTCGTCCTGTGGATGTCTTGAAGGGAAATTTTTGGCTCCATAAGTCAAGTCAAAAGGAAATATCATTGGCCGGTATAGGATTCCGACAAGCTCTGGTCATCACCCAGTTTGTTTTCTCCATCAGCCTGATCATTTGCGCTCTGATCGTTTTTAAACAGCTAAACTACATGCAGAATGCGGATATGGGCTTTGATAAGGATAACCTGATAAGAATCACGATCCCTGAACAATATCAGGAAAAATGGGAGACTTTGAAGACAGCTCTAAATCAGAGTTCCCATATAGATGGGGTTACAGCCACCAGTTTCCTGAATCATGGAGGAAGTATCAACTGGGATGGAGCTTCCGGTGACATGCAGTATCTTGGCACAAACACAGACTATAGGATGGTCGATTTTGATTACGTCGATACACACCAAATGAAAATCGTAGAGGGCCGAAATTTTTCCAGGGAATTTCCCTCTGATATAAACAGCACCTATCTCATAAACGAGGAATCCATCAAAAAGTGGGATTTCGAAGATCCTGTTAATAAGCGATTTGTGCTCAACGGGCATGAAGGAATCATCATCGGAATTTATAAAAACCAGCACTTCGGGTTAAGGCATGAAGTCAAACCCAGTGTGCTGTATTTGACCTCAAAGACAGACTGGGATACTTACAATTATCTGGTCGCCAGACTCAAAGCCAACTACATTCCGGAAGCTTTAGAGGACATAAAAATGACCTGGAAGAATCAATTAGACAGCTTACCTGCTGAATATCATTTCATGGATGATATGATCGATGAGCTTTATCAATCCGAAAAGCGTTTGAGTGGACTGGTCAATACTTTCACGCTGCTGGCTGTTATCATTTCCTGTTTGGGGCTTTTCGGGATGGCCTCTTTTATGGCCCAGCAAAGAACAAAGGAGATCGGTATTCGAAAGGTCCTGGGGGCTTCAGTTGCCCGGATCATTTTCCTGCTGACCCGGGAATTCGCTAAATGGGTGTTGATAGCCAATATCGTTGCCTGGCCCATTGCTTTTTATGCCATGCGTTCCTGGTTGAATGATTATCCCTACAGGATCGATATCCATATCCAAGTCTTCATCATCTCCGGCCTTATGGCTTTGACCACTGCCTTGTTGACTGTCATTTATCAAGCCATAAAAGCCGCTGCAGCCAATCCGGCTGACTCTCTGAAATATGAGTGAGGAGGGAGATCTTTAATTATAAGGAACTGACCGCCGTAAAAATTGACAAGAGAGCCTCGGAGATAGATAATATCTGACTGATGATGTCAGCAGGCAAAAACAAAACCGCCACACACCCTAAAAACACAACGCTGTGCTTCTTGGCCGGCTTTTGCTCCAGGCATCTTCTGGACGAAAAAATACTCATTGTCCCGTCCTACCAGATGGGCAGACAGATCGGAGAAGCCCTCACAAAAAAAGGCCATTCCTGGGCCAACCTGCGCTTTGCCACGCTTCCATCCCTGGCCCATGAAGTCTGTGCCGAAAGCACATCCAACCAAAAGCTCAAGCAGATATCCCCATATATCTCCTCTCTCCTGATCGATAAAGCCTTTACCACACTAAAACAAAGCGGCCGCCTGGATTACTTTCGCGAGCTCGATCCCAAATCCGGCATCATCAAAGCGTTCTCCCGCTCTCTCCAACTCCTGCGCATGCAGGGGACCTCTACCCAATCACTCTCTCCAAAAGAATTCGCCGTCCCATTCATTAATGAGAAAAAGGGCCAAGAAATCTATCTTCTTCTTAATGAATATGAAAAAATCCTCAAGGAAAAAAATTTCCTTGATAAACCCGCTCTTTATCAGAAAGCCATCAAAGAAGTCCATCAAAATTTTGCCAGCGATAAATATTTCCTCTGTTTTGAAGATTACGCTCTGACCACCCTAGAAAAAAAATTCCTTCACAAAATATCTCAGGACCGTCTCATCATCCTGCCCAGAGACACTGTCATCAACATCCAAAAGCCCCGGCGTTTCCACAAGACCAGCCTACCCGAAAAAGCTCCCCAACAACCTTCTACAGATTCTGAAAGGGCTCCCTGGCTTTTTGCCCCTTACGAAGCACCTCCGCCCCTCAATGACAGCACTCTCTCCATCACGACAGCCGTAGGCCCTTCCAACGAGTGCAAAGAGGTCATCCGCTGCATCATCCAGGATAAGATCCCTGTGGATGAAGCAGAAATCATCTGCCCTCCTGGACAAACCTATCCGTCGCTTTTTTACACCCTTTCTCAGAAAACCGGCATTCCCGTTACCCTGAGCCAAGGCCTGGGCATTGGTTTTACCTCTCCCGGAAAGCTGTTTTTCAATCTTCTCCAATGGATGGAAAGTGATTTCAGAGACACCCTATTCCTGGACCTTGTGGAAAGCGGTCACATAAGCTTCAAAAATAAGAACGATGCCTTTCCAAAAGCCCGTCAAATAAGCGTCCTTATAAAAAAAGCAGGCATAGGCTGGGGAAAAGAAAGGTATTTATCCTGTCTCAGCCCAAGCCAGCTCCTAACAGAAATAAAGAAGATCTTCAGTATGCTTGCCCCGTGGAATGGAAGCGAAAAGATCGACTTTCAAAGCCTCTGCCACGGCATCCATGACTTTCTCTCACAGTATGCGAGCGTAAAAAATGACATGGATGCTGAAGCCCTCTCAGCCCTCTATTCACGACTGGATGATATGGCCTCTTTTGAATACCCTCCTATGGAAAGGGAAGACGCCCTGGAAAGGCTCAGAGCCCTGGAAACTGATCTGCAAGCAGGCTCCTCAGGGCCTGCTCCCGGACATGCCCACATCTCTGCCTACAGGTCAGGAGGCTTCTCAGCAAGACCCCATACCTTTGTCATCGGTCTCAACCGCGATAACTTCCCGGGCACCGGGTTTCAAGACCCCATTCTGCTGGATGAAGAAAGAGAAAAAATCTCCTCTGCACTCCGCACAACAGCTGATGCCCTAAGAGAAAACCTCTTTTCCATGGCAAGGCTCATCTCCTCTCTTCGGGGAAAAATCTATCTGAGCTATTCCTGTTTTGATATTCTAGGGGAAAGAGAATCATTTCCATCTTCTCTAATGCTTCAAGCTTTACGCCTCATCAAAGGCGATTCAGGGCTTGATTATTCAGACCTCATGAATTCCTTTAAAGACACAAAGGGTTTTTTCCCAACCCAAAAAGAGAAGATACTGGATTCCACGGAATGGTGGCTTGAAAAAATCGTCACGGACCAGGGCCTTCTTAACGGGGTCGACGCAGTCGCAGCACATTTTCCGGACCTGGGGCAGGGGATCAAAGCCGTAAACCAGAGAAAACCCCCTAACGCCGGGCCTTACGAGGGAGTGATCGATATCCGGGGAATAATCCCGCACCCTCTTTTTAATAAAAAGAGCGTTTTCTCTGCCTCTCGTCTCGAGTGTCTGGCTTCTTGCCCTTTCAAATATTTCATGGAATATGTGCTGGGAGTCAGAAAACCAGAGACCATAGAGTATGACCCATCGCGCTGGCTTGATCCTTTAAATTATGGAACTCTGGTCCATGAAATCCTCTATGAATTCATGAAGGAATTAAGAAAAAGAGGGGAGACGCCTCAAAAAGAAATACACAGAGAGCTCATAAGAGATACGGCCGAAAAGCTCATCCATTCATTTAAGGAAAAAACCCCTCCGCCTTCAGAAGATGTTTTTCTCCTGCAGAAAAACGAACTGATGGCTGCTCTGGATATTTTTCTGGCCGTTGAATCAAACAGGGATGAGAAAATAAAGCCGATCCTCTTTGAAGTTCGGTTCGGAACCAAAAAAGATATAGGCGAGGGTATAGATAAACCTGTTCCTATTGAGCTTACACCCGATTTCCACGTCCTCAGTAACGGAAGGATCGACCGGATCGACCGCATAGGCGGGGGGTTTTACCGGGTGATCGACTATAAATCCGGAGGATACGGCATCTATGAAAGAACAAAATGTTTCGGAAGGGGCCAGGTCATACAGCATGCCCTCTATTCCCTGGCCGCAGAAAAGATACTCAAAGAGCTTGGACACGACCCCTCTCCCCAAGTCAAAGAAGGAGGTTATTATTTCCCCACAGCCAAAGGGGAAGGAAGGGAAATCATCTTTACATTTGACCGCTCAGCGTTCAAAAGCCTCCTTGGATATCTTTTTGCGGTTCTTATAAAAGGTGATTTCATGCCTCACCCGGATGCTGTGTGTGATTACTGTGACCTGGCATCTCTGTGCGCTGGGGCTAAAGACAGGGCCAAGGAAAACAAAAGTGAAGGCGTAGAAGAATACCTTATCTTTGAAAGGCTGAAAGACTTTGACTGAAAAAAAGCCGTTACCGGACAAAGAGGAAAGACAAAAGATCTCCCGCGACCTGGACAAAACTTTTCTGGTCGAAGCAGGCGCAGGCTCCGGGAAGACACGGAACCTGGTAAACCGAATGATAGCGCTTCTTCAGGAGGGCAAATGCCGGATAGAAAACCTGGCTGCTGTCACTTTTACCAAAAAAGCAGCCGGAGAGCTTCAAGGCCGTTTCCAGACAGAACTTGAAAAGACAGTCATTGAGATGAAAGAGAAAAAGAACCCCGGAGAGGAAAGAATTTCTCAGGCCATCCATAATCTGGAGCAGGTCTTTATCGGCACCATCCATTCCTTTTGCGCCAAACTCCTCAGAGAACGCCCTGTAGAGATTGCGCTTGATCCTGATTTCGAAGAGATGGAAGACGTGGAAGATGCGCTCTACAGAAAACAAACCTGGCATGAATTTATGATTGAAGCCAAAAGGAAACACGCCTCCCTCATAAACAGGCTCGAGGAAGTGGGCATCTCCGCTTATGACCTTGAAGATGCTTATGACAAGCTCTCTCTTTACCCTGAGGTCCGCTTGATGCCGGGAAGCCACACAGAGCCGGATTATGATGATCTGCGCCAAAAACTGAACTATTTCCTGGACGAAGCTCAAACCCGCATCCCCGGTGAAAAACCGTCAAAAGGTTACGACAGCCTGCAGCTTCTGATGCTGAGGTGTTTGATACGCCGAAGGAATCTGGGCCTCTCCTCCCCAAAGACTCTCATGGAGACCTATGAGATACTGGATAGACAAGGGGGCATCACCCAGAACCGATGGCCCTCAAAAGAAGAGGCTTTAGAGTTTAAATCCGATTTTGAGACATTCAAAGAGGAAGTGGTAGGCGGTGCTTTAGAGAAATGGCGGGAATTCCGTCACTCCCGAGTGCTTGACTTTTTAAAACCAGCCCTTG
The DNA here is from genome assembly GCA_964611275.1 of uncultured Eubacteriales bacterium. Taxonomy (GTDB): domain Bacteria; phylum Acidobacteriota; class Aminicenantia; order Aminicenantales; family Aminicenantaceae; genus WJMT01. The sequence goes on along the minus strand of CAZSZS010000203.1, from coordinate 9,301 downwards.
CCTATTACGAACAGAAGCGCTTATCCCGGGCCAGGCTCAACTTCCAGGACCAACTTCTTCTCGCATCCAGGCTTTTAAGGGAAAATCCTGAAGTAAGAAAATATTTCAGTAAAAGATACACCCGCATCCTTGTGGATGAATTCCAGGACACAGACCCCATACAGGCTGAGGTCCTGTTTTATCTCACAGGAGAGGATAAAGAGGAAAAGGACTGGAAAAAACTCGTTCCAGCCCCGGGGGCTTTGTTTCTGGTGGGAGACCCCAAACAGTCCATATACCGTTTCAGACGTGCGGACATAGACACCTATAACATCGTTAAGGAGCAGATCCGGAAAAGCAAGGGCGAAGTGCTTTATTTGACCACGAATTTCCGCTCAGTTCCTTCCCTGACTGATTGGAATAATCCCATATTTCGGGATTTTTTTCCTGAAAAAAAAGAAAGCCAGTACCAGGCGCGTTTTGCTCCTCTGAATCCATTTAGAGACGACGACGAAAACCTATGGCACGGAATCTATAAAATAACCATTCCCAAGATGCGAGCAAACAAGAAAGATGACATCGCTCTCTTCGATGCCCGGAGGATAGCCCGATTCATCGAATGGGCGTGTGAGGGAAATGTCAGGCTTAAAAGAGCCGCACAGGAAATAGAGCAGGGGCTTAAAGAGCCGGCCGTGTATTCTGATTTTTTAATTCTGCTGCGTTTTAAAGAGAATATGAACCTCTACGCAAGGGCGCTGGAGAGACGAAGCATTCCCTTTGAGATAACAGGAAGCGATACTTTTTCTCAATCCGAAGCCATCAACCATATCCTTAATCTTGCCAGGGCCCTTAGAGAGCCGGATAATCCCATACACACAGTGGCTGTGCTGCGGGGTCTTTTTTTCGGCATAAGCGATCAGGAACTTTTTCAATATAAAATGCATGGAGGCTGGTTTCACTACTTAAAATCCGGAGATAAAAGTCCGGAACAGAATGATGCGGTGAAAAAAATACGCCAATGCCTCCATAAGATGAGAGAGTGGTGGGAGTGGAAAAAAGCCTATCCTGCCACCGTGGTTCTGGAGAAGATCCTGGATGAGACAGGGATCATCAATTACCTGGCCTCATCAGAAATAGGAAGCAGCAAAGCCGGAAATGTTTTTAAAATGCTTGAAATACTCAAAGACCAGGAAACAGGGGGAACCCATTCTTTTTCCCAACTTGTTGAATTCATGGAAGAGATCGCTTCCTCTTATGAGCTTGAAGAGATAAGCCTGACTCCGGGGAAAAAGAATGCGGTGCGCCTTATGAACCTGCATAAGGTCAAAGGCCTTGAAGCGCCGGTTGTTTTTTTAGCCAATCCCAGAGGGAAGAAACATTTCGAGCCGGATAAACATATCATAAGAAAAGGTGATGAGCCCCAGGGCTATTTTCTTCTGGAGAAAAAAGTGGGTTTTCAGAGAGAAGTCATATCTCATCCTGTAGACTGGAGAGAGAAATTAAAGACTGAAAAAAAATATGAGGATGCTGAAGAGGCACGGCTTATGTATGTGGCAACCACAAGAGCCAGAAACCTGATGGTCATAAGCACATATGAGGAAAATCTCAAATATAAGTCCTGGTATTTCCTGGATCATTACTTCACAGAGGCCCCGGAGCTTGCGTTTGGTAAAGGGCCTGAGGAAAAGGATGAAAAAGAAAGAGAAAAGCTCAAGCTCGGAAAAGACGAATGGGAAAACGCACAGAACGAACTTTTCCGGAGGAAACAAAGCATCGAAAATCCAACATACAGAGTGGAAACCGTAACCAATATTGCCAAAAGCACAGAACCTATTCCTTCCTGGACAACACAGGGAAAAGGAGAAAGCTGGGGCAGAGCCGTACACAATTTGCTCAAGCTGATAGGGGAGAGCATGGTCACAGACCTGGAATTACAGGCGGAAAATGTGCTTACTTCCGAAGAACGGAATATATCAGAAAAAGGCGAGCTCGTGCGGCTTATCAAATCCATAACCGCCTCCACGCTTTGGGAACGCATGCTCAAAGCCAAAAAGAAATTCTATGAGATCCCTTTCTCCGTCAATGCGGATTTGTCTTCGTTGAATTTAATAAACAAAGACAAAACAAAGGATAAGCAGGTCATCCTCAACGGGGTTATAGACCTTGTTTTTTTAGAAGAGGACGGCTGGGTCATTGCGGATTACAAAACAGATAAAATAAACGGAGGGCTGCAGCGCTTTATCGACTACTACACGCCCCAGATCAAAATCTACACGGAGTTCTGGGAAACGATAACCAAACAAAAGGTCAAAGAAGCCGGACTTTATTTCACTTCCATAAACAGATGGGTGAGGATATGAGGATTAGTATCAGGAGCCGGCTATTGATTTTTTAAGTTTTACCAGCGATTCTTCTAATTCCGGCCCAAGGAATTCCGCACGGGTATAGCCCATAAATAAAGCGTCTGAGCTCAGATTTAAAAACGCTCCCTTAAAAGAGGTAATCGCTTTGTTGAGGGCTTCAACCGCCCGCTCATCCCCAGTCCAGCTCAACCCCCATGCAGTGATCTTCAATAAATCGTTCATTCCCGAAAACGATTCGAGCATCAACACACCGAGGCCTTTTGTCGGGTCAATACCTTTCATAGCAGCAAGGCCTACCATACCGAGGTACTCCTTAAGCCATTTATTAAGGGTTTCAATAAGGGCATCCATCGCAGGGCCGCCAATCTTGGCTAATGTTTTTGCTATATCAACGCGGTTCGATGATACCCCCCAGACAAAGTCATGGATCAGAGGTTCCACTGCCACATCACCCAGTTCGATGCACTTATCCCATTTGCATTTATCGACCCAGTAAACAGCGCCAGCAACACTGTTATCAGGCTGCCATCCGAGTTTCTCAAGGGCTTTGACAGCTGCGGCACGCACACAAAAAAGGTTATCGTTCTCTGCTGCATCGATAAGCGGTTCGACAGCTTGTTTATCTCCTATCTCGCCGAGGGCTTCCGCTGCATCCATCCGTATACCATAGTGTTCCACATACTCTTTATGTCCTTTGAGGCTGTCCTTCACGATATGATAGTTGGGATCGAACTTATCTCCTGACGGCGGCTTATCCCAGACAAATGTTTCTCCTCTCATGTATGTCAAAGCCTTAATGAGGCTCTTGACTTTGCGCTTTTTTATGAGCTTCTTCATTTTCTCGCGCGTGTATTGGGCCATTCGGATTCCTCCTTTTTTTGCCCATCATACATATTTAAAAAACGTTAAGTCAATAAAAAATCTTCCCTAAGCAAAATCTCTTTCCAAAAGGATTGAATCAGGCGGTCCGATGCTGCTTTCGGTTTGTGATGACAAATGCATTTTCCTCTTGAACAGAAATTTTATCGGAGAAGACATCTTCCGTGAAGTTTCGGATCTGCTTAGAGATTCAAATGCCTGTCCGCATGTATTTGAGGAACAAAAGATCTAAATCTATGATGCAAGGAATAGACGGCTTTCTTTTTATGCGCTGGACGGCCAATGCCTGAATGAAATCTCAACAGCAACCCAAGGTTTTTCCAGGACAATCCCTGATTCCAAAGAGAACATCATCACTCAGAAGTCTTCTGCCAAAGATGATAAATTGTTTAATGTCCGTGTTAAAAAAAAAATGACAACATTATCTGGGGATATCCAGAAAAATATGAATTTTTTATAGTGAATCCTGAGGGAAAGACCATAAGGAATCCCCGTGGTCGGGAGATATTCCGTAACCTGGAGATAGAGCTGACGTTTCTCCGCAAAGCAGGGGATGTGAAAAAAATCAAAAATCAAGTGTAACTCTGAGGCCCTTTTTTCTATAAACGCGGAGCGTCCCATTGAGCTGCTTTGAAAGGTCATTGATGAGCTGTAATCCCATAGTTTTTGGTTTTTTGAAATCAATCTCATCTGGCAAACCGATCCCATTGTCCTTAACAGATATCGTAGTTTTTCCTGTCTTTGTTTTGTAGAGCTTTATTTCAATCACCCCTCTGCGTTTTCCTGGAAAAGCATGCTTGACTGCATTGGAGACAAGCTCATTAATAATCAACCCACAAGGAACTCCTGTTGTTACATCTATAAAAATCTTGCCTGTGTCGATCTTAAGTTCAATCCTATTGGGATCGATCTCATAAAGACTGAAAATATGAGTAGCAGACCTTTGAACATAATCTCTCATATCGATTCGGGCTAAATCCCCGGATTTATAAAGAGCATCATGAATGATCGCCATAGACTGGATACGGCTCTGTGTGTCCTTGAAGATTTTTTTTGTGTGTTCCTCTTTGTTGAAAAGAGACTGCAGCCTTAATAAACTGACAATAATCTGCATGTTGTTCTTGACCCGGTGGTGAATTTCTTTAAGAAGAACATTTCTTGTCTCAAGGTCTCTTCTGGTTTGCTCCTCAGCTTCTTTCCTTTGGGTGATATCCCTCAAAATACCGAACCGGCCTTTAAATTTCTCTCCCTCAAAAACAGAAGAGATACTCAGTTCTCCTACAGAAACACTGCCGTCTTTGTTCGCGACTTCCACTTCGTATCGAGAGCTGATATTTTTTTTAGATTCCTGAGCTTTACTGAAATGTTCTTGACCAATTATTTTGCTTTTAGGAGTTAGAAGTTCAGTGAAATGCTTCCCTATCACATCTTCGGGCTTATAACCAAAAAGCTCAGTTCTGCAGTTTGCTGCAGTGAACCGGCCCTCCTTATCCATAGAAAAAACCACATCATTCACATTTTCAAAAAGATTCCGGTACTTTTCCTCAGAAGCCTCCAGGTCAAGCATCTTTTGTTCCAGCTTTTTCACCAGGCGTTCACTGTAAAGTTTGAAAATCTCCTTTTCCTCATTTTGTTTCTTCTGTTTTAAAACCATCTTTCCTTTTCTTGCTTCTTCAATGACTTTTCTGATGATCTGAATGAATTCCTCGGGCTCTGATGGCTTCCTAATATACAGGTCTGCTCCCATATCCAGGGCAAGCTGTTTATCTTTCGAATCAGTGTATGTGGCGGTGTAAAAAATAAAGGGAAGCGGTTTCCACCGAGAGTCCTTTTTTACTGCTCGACAGAACTGATATCCGTCCATAACCGGCATAAGAATATCAGAAACGATCAAGTTGATATCATCATTCCTGAGTCTCTCAAGGCCTTCTTTACCATTTGTCACTGAAATGACTTCATAATCATTGCCCTTTAAAAGAGATTCCAAAAAATACCGAGAATCTTCATTATCATCAACGACTAAAATTTTCATTCTTGACTCCAGCCAATAAATATTTTTTTATTTCATCCATAATGATAAGGTCCGGCTTATCCTCAACAGCTTTTTGTATACCGGTTTTTCCGTCCCTGGCATTGATCGCCTCAAATCCATTCTTCTCCAGAATATAAGCTATGAGATAAAGATTGTTCTCATTATCCTCTACTGCAAGTATTTTCTTCATGGGTCTGTTTCTCCATTAAGCTTCATGGGCAGTGAAAAAGAAAACTGGACGACATCTTTGACAACTTGATCGAACAAGAACCATTTGGGGTTAAGCTCTGCTTTCCCTGCTTCTATCTTACTGATATCAAGAATATCGTTTATCAGGTCCAGCAAGTGCTGAGAACTCTCATTGATAATGGTGAGCTGCCTCTTCTGTTCTGGAGTGAGCTTTCCTGTCATCCCCATAAGAAGAATCCCCGTGAAACCAATAATGGAATTAAGAGGAGTGCGCAGTTCATGACTCATACTGGCCAAAAAAATCGACTTTAATCTATCTGTCTCTTGAAGCCCCAAGTTTGCTTTTTCCAGGGCATTAGTCTTTTCCTCTAGTTCTGAGGTGCGCTCTTGAATTATCTCTTCCAGATGCTCCCGGTACTTTCTCAATTCATTTTCTGCATTTTTCTGTTTTGTGATGTCCATAATATTTCCCACCACACGTATGACCTTTCCTTTGTCTATAATTGGTTTCCCGAGCGTGCGCACCCACAGCTTTTTTCCTGCTGCAGACTCAAACTTCAGTTCCAGATCGTAGGGCTTTCCTTTGTCAACCGCATCACTAAAAGCCTGTTCTATCTTTTTTCTGTCAATTAAGTTCCTTTGATGCAACATTGTATTCCCACACCCCGATTTTTGTGAGTCTCTGGACTTCATTCAGCAGTTGCTCGCTCCTTTGCAGCGCCTCTGAAGTTCTTCGCCGCGGATTTCCTTTCCCTCTTTGAAGCGCATGAATACTTTCTTAGCTTTTTCTTTTCCATTTGGGGTATCCGCATATTCTGCCCGCACTAAAATTTGGTTGCACTGACTCAACATTTTGTAGGAGCGAGATATATCATTTGGATCTTTCATGATTGATTGTATCCAAATCTACTTCTTTAGATGTTCGCTTCTAGAAAGGAAAAAGACATCCTACAAAGGGATCCCTTTTCGCCTCTGTTTTCATTAATATATGTTTCAAAAAAATTTTTGTCAAACTTTATTTTAGGGGACGGGCCCGGGCATCTTTTTTATAATCAATAAGATAACCATAGTTTTCCACATTTTGCTACCCTGAAGACATCGCATTTTTGGCCCCAAAAACCCAATCTCTAATAATCTCATTTAAGGGTGTTTTTTAGGGGTTAAAACTATTCTAACTCATTTATAGTCAATAAGTTGGCGCTGTGCGGCCCCCTGATTCTTTTAATTCTTAATTCTCTGGCCTTCAATTAACTTGACATACCGTTTCAAGCTATATCTAATTCAGGCATACTATTTGGAGGAGGTAAGTGATGAACAAATTGTTTTTGATTATTCTTCTGGTCTTTCAAATTTGTTTTTCATTTAGCTGCCAGCAGCCCGGAGAAGTGGCAGAAGAAACAATACTTGATGAATCAAAGAAGTCTGAAATCGCAGAGACTATTACAGAACTAGCCAAAGAAGCATTTGACGCAGGAACTAGGAACTTAGATGAAATGTTTAGCTATTTCAGTGATAACACAAAAACAATTGAGATTGGGAATATTGACTATTCCTGGGAAGAGCATAAAAAAAACACCAAGGCTTTTATGGCGAATATAGCAGATTACAAATACACTTGGGACGGAGTTGAAGTTGATGTGCTCTCCGAAGATGCTGCCATCATATATGGATATTACAGTTATACGATGAAAGATACAGCAGACAATATTTATGAAGGGAAGATCGCCTGGACATGGGTCTTTGCAAAAGAAGGAGGAGATTGGAAAATCAGGCACACCCATATATCAGCACCAATACAGGCAAATTAGAAAGGTTAATGATTGACCCTACCTGCCTCTTATGTGTATGATGGGAAGCGAGAGCGCTAACTACAAAGGAGGGGAGATGAAAGCCGCAAAAATCACAAAAAAAACACTTCTCTTATCCATTCTAATCGCTGCAGGAATCGCGATCATTTTTTTTACAGGATGCCAGAAGCAGGCCTCCACCTGGAAAGGAACGATCACTGAAGATAATGGGGTGACTGTGGTCAAAAACACCAAAGAGCCCATTTATGAACCCGGGGTATTCACTCTGGAAGAGGAACTCTCCATTACTGAATCCCCGGAAAGAGAAGAGGTCATCTTTTCACAGATCAGATCCATAGATGTCGATGAGTCAGGCCGATTATATATTCTGGATCAGGGAGAAGCCCATGTTTATGTTTTTGACGCGGACGGAAATTATATCAAATCCATTGGGAAAAAAGGTCAAGGACCGGGAGAATTTAACCTGCCTTTCACGATGACGGTCACAGGGGATCAGGAACTTGTGGTCGAAGATCTCAGGAGTAAGATCAATTTTTATTCCCTTGAAGGGAATTTTATCAGGGAAATAAAGACGGCTAAAGAATCTGCATTAAGGATTTTTATGGATTCAAGCGGTAATTTTTTCGGTACTGTGTTCGTATATGATGAGGATGACCCACATTATGAAGTGAGAAAATACGGCCCTCAAATGAACAGGCTCGCTTCCATTGGAAAATCCCCAATGCCCGGTGCCAGAAATGAAGGATTCAATCCATTCGGAGGCGCCGTGATGTATGCGGTCCGTAATGACGATCATGTGATCTGCGGCTCTCCTGAAAAATATGAACTCAATGTCTTTGACTTAGATGCCAATTTAAAGATGAAGATCATCAAAGATTACACTCCCGTGGAAATCACCCAACAGGAGATAGATGAGGTTATAGAGGAACTTCCGCAAGGCATGGAAGTGTCCATTCCAAAATACCACAATCCATTTCAATGGTTTGGAACAGACGATGAAGGCAGAATCTTTGTCAGAACCCATGAGCAGGTGAAAGAAGGAGAAGGATACCGCTATGATGTTTTTGATATAGAAGGAAAATTTATCGCAAAAGTGCCTTTAGAAACCAGACCCCTTCTTATCAAAGACAATAAATTCTATACTGTAGAAGAAGACGAACAGGGATTTCTGGCCATCAAACGCTACAAAGTCACCTGGAACTATTAAAAGAAGAGGTGATAAGGCCAGTAACGTTCAGCTTCATAAGAAATATCATTTATAAAATCCCTTGACCCCCTTGACACAAATCCATATATGTTTTATATTGTAAGGGAAATAGACATATGAGGCAAAAATGAAGTTTTTATCGCGTCCTGAAGAAATCATTCTTTACACCGTCCTAAATTTAAAAGAAGAGGCTTACTGCGTTCCCATACGAGAAAAAGCCTCGGAGATCACAGGAAAAAAATGGTCTTTCGGGGCTGTTTATGTCCCGCTTCACCGCCTGGAGAAAAAAGGGCTTGTTAAATCTTTCCTTGATGAACCCACGCCAAAAAGGGGAGGAAGAAGCAGGCGTATTTATGAAATGACTCCGGCCGGGTTAAAAGCACTTTCTGAAGTAAGAGAGCTTCAGAAAAGCATGTGGGCTGATTTTCCTGAATTCTCCAACGAATAAACAGGCCTCGAATGAGAAAAGAGAAAAAACCTTCTCAAATACTGGAGCGGATGCTTCAATTTGTTCTGCCCAAATATGTGGGAGATTCTGCATTGGGAGATTTCGAGGAGGAATACGATCGAGTCGCCGGCATGCGAGGGAATGGTCAGGCAAATCTCTGGTACTTCATCCAGATCATAAAGTCCATCCCTTCATTCATAGTAGATTCCATAAAATGGGGAGGTGTCATGTTTAAAAACTATATGAAGATCACACTGAGGACCATCCGCAGACACAAAGGTTTCTCATTCATCAATATTGTCGGCCTGGCTGTGGGAATGGCCTGTGTTTTTACCATCATGCTCTGGGTTCGTTATGAGTTGAGCTTTGACAGGTACCATGAGAATGCAGAGCGTA
>CAZSZS010000202.1:0-8899 GCA_964611275.1 uncultured Eubacteriales bacterium | reverse complement strand
AAATCAGTGATCTTTTTATTTTGTTCATCAAATATCTCCCCGGACTCCATATCTAAGGTAATGACCTGTCCGTTTCTTATCTTTGTGACATCACACATAAGGGGGAGCCCGCCTGAGTCTTCGACCGTGTTAAAAAATATGGGCGCTATCAGGCTTCCGATTACAATCCCTTCCCTTCTTTTGTTCGGAATATAGTCAATATTCTCCCCTATATGCCACAAAAGAGAATTGGTAGCAGATTTGCGTGATGAACCAGTACCGACCACATCCCCCACAAAGGCAACCCTGTATCCCTCTTTTCTGTGTTTTTCTATGGTTTCAATCCCATCCGGGAAACGGGTCTCTCCCATGGAAAGAGCATGAAGAGGAATATCCGGCCGGCTCCAGGCATGCTTAGCAGGAGAAAGGTCGTCTGTATTGATCTCGCCTTCGACTTTAAATACTTTTAAGGTCATTTTCTTTGGAAACTCTGGTTTTGATTTGAACCATTCTCCTTCTGCCCATGAGTGAAGGACTTGTTCAGCGACCTTGTTATTTTTCGCAAGTTTGACTATTTGATCAAAAGAATCATATATCAAAATGGTCTTTTTTAACGCCTCACCGGCATCATGAGCAAGCTCATCTTTTTCCAAAAGAGAAATAAGGGATTTGATATTATATCCTCCCAGCATAGTGCCCAGTAAAAACACAGCTTTTTCCCTGTCAATGACCGGCGATGATACCCTTCCTTTGGCTACCTGACCCAGCCATTCTGCCTTTATTTTTGCCGAAGGATCTACTCCCGGCGCGACTCTTTGGGAGAGAAGGTCATAAAGAAGAGTCTCTTGACCTTTAGGAGGATCCTCCAGATCTCTACAGACATCCTTGACTTGCTGAGGATCTAAAGGAAGAGGAGGGATCCCTGATCCTCTTCTCTTTTTTTCATGCTCAAAATAGGACTCTAACATCGTTATAACTCCTGTAAATAACTTTAGTTTATTATTAAATTGATAATATACCTGGATGATGAACGAGTCAAGATTGAAGAGAGCCCGATGAAATTCAACCAAACCTGAATTTCACATTGGCTCTCCATTTTTTTATGGATAGGTCAGAATAATAGAAAGTGTAAAAGTTCTAACTCAATTTTATACTGAATAATTCAGATTATTATAAATTTTATATGCGATTTATTTGATTTTGCTTAAAAAAAATTATACTATTCTCTCTTATTTTGACTATTCGCTTTTTTATGGATAGCGCATAAAAAAAATCAATAAACGGAGGAAAAACATGGATAGTGAAGCTATTGAAAATGCGAAAAGCAAATTCGGTCAAATCATAGAGGAACAGCTCCAACGAGTTGCAGAAATGAAGAAACCTCAGGAGTGGATCGACTATGAGAAAACCAAGCCCATTATTATCGGGGTCATAGGCGGAGACGGGATAGGTCCTTACATCGCTGAAGAATCAAAAAAGATACTGGAATTCCTGCTAAAGGAAGAAATCAGAACCGGTAAAGTCGAAATCAGAAACATTGAAGGCCTTACAATAGAAAACCGGGCAAGGCAGATGAAATCCATTCCGGATGATGTGCTTGCGGATATAAAAAAATGCCATGTCACACTCAAAGGCCCGACCACTACTCCCAGAAAAGGAGATGAGTGGCCCAATATCGAAAGCTGCAATGTTTCCATGCGGCGTTATCTCGACCTTTTTGCCAATGTCAGACCGGTCCGGGTCCCAAAAGAGGGGATCGACTGGATGTTTTTCCGTGAAAATACAGAGGGTGCCTATATAATGGGAAGCAAAGGAGTCAATGTTACGGATGACTTAGGCATTGACTTTAAGGTCATCACCTCCCAGGGCGCTGAAAGAATCATACGCCTGGCTTTCGAACACGCAAAGAAAAACAAGATAAACAAAGTCACTATCGTGACAAAAGCAAATGTGATAAAAACAACAGACGGGAAATTTCTCGATATGGGATATAAAATTGCCAAGGAGTACCCGGAGATTGAATGTGATGACTGGTACATCGACATCATGACAGCCAAACTGGTTGACCCGAAGAGAAGGACTCAATTCAAAGTGCTTGTTCTTCCCAATTTATATGGAGATATCCTAACTGATGAAGCAGCTGAATTTCAAGGAGGCGTAGGAACAGCAGGGAGCGCCAACATCGGAAAAAAATACGCTATGTTCGAAGCCATACACGGATCAGCACCCAGAATGGTCAGAGAAGGAAGAGCCAAATATGCGGATCCGTGCAGTATGATCAGAGCCGCTGCCATGCTGATCGATCACATAGGATATTCCCACAGAGCTAAAAACCTTGAAATGGCTCTGGATATCTGCGGCAACTATGAAAAGAAACTGGTTATGACCGGCCGTGATACAGGCTGCACCGGAGCTGAATACGCCCAATACCTGATGGACACCATACGGGATCCCAAACTCAAAGAGAGATGGGAAAACTATGTGCAGGAAGAAATCGCAAAAAAATAAATCTTTATCAAATATTTTTTTAATATTTCAGGTTTGAAAGAATACATAAAGGAGGAATCAAATGAAAAAAAAGGTAAGTGTCATAGGAGCAGGTCATGTCGGTGAAGTCACTGCTTTTAAAATCGCTGAAAAAGAATTAGCCGAAGAGGTCGTTCTTCTTGACATCATTGAAGACATGCCCATAGGAAAAGGGCTGGATATGAGAGAAGGCGGTCCGGTCGGAAAATACGATGCAAAAATAATCGGATCAAACTTATACGAAGATACAGCCGATTCAGACATTGTCGTTATAACAGCCGGCAAACCAAGAAAACCCGGAATGAGCCGAGATGAACTGGTCGATGCGAACTTTAACATCGTCAAACCAGTCACTGAGAGTGTGGTGAAATACTCACCCGATGCTATCCTCATAGTGGTCTCAAATCCTCTGGATGCAATGGCTTATACCGCATTCAAAGTCAGTGGTTTCCCAAAAAACCGCGTGTTCGGCATGGCAGGTATTCTAGATACCACCCGTTACAGAGCCTTTATTTCTATGGAAACAAATGTTTCTGTTGAAAACATCCAGGCCCTTGTGCTCGGAGGCCACGGAGACACCATGGTGCCTATTGTACGGTACACCACCATTTCAGGTATCCCGGTGACTCATTTCATTCCGAAAGAACGGCTTGATGAGATCGTCCAAAGAACAGCCGGCGGCGGCGGTGAGATCGTGAAATATCTCAAAACAGGAAGCGCTTACTATGCACCGGCCCTTGCAATTACTGAAATGGTCGAATCCATCTCCAAAAACAAAAACAAAATTCTTCCCTGTGCAGCTTATCTGGAAGGTGAATACGGAATCAACGGTATTTATTTCGGAGTGCCGGTCAAATTAGGAAAAAATGGAATAGAAGAAGTCATTGAAATCGAACTGACCGATGAAGAAAAAGAAGCTATCAAGAAATCAGAAACAGCTGTTCGCAACGTAACCGATCTTATCAAACTATAAAAATGGCAGAACATCATATAACAACCCCTGTTTCTGATGAAATCATAGAGAAACTGCACGCGGGTGACCAGGTGTTCATCACAGGTTCTTTGTATACGGGAAGGGATTCAGCGCATAAAAAACTCATAGATCTGGTTGAAAAGGGAGAAGAGCTCCCGATTGATATCAAAGGACAATTCATCTATTACGTGGGCCCGACTCCTGCCCGCCCCGGTAAAAGCATTGGATCAGCAGGCCCTACCACAAGTTACAGAATGGATTCATTTGCCCCTACCCTCCATAAACTGGGTTTGAAAGGAACCATTGGAAAAGGTTCCAGAAACAAAGAAGTCAAAGATTCCCTGCAAAAATACAAGGGAGTTTACCTGGCAGCTGTCGGAGGCGCCGGCGCTCTTATTTCAAAAAGCATTGAAAAAGCAGAAGTTATCGCTTATCCGGAATTGGGGCCCGAAGCTGTGAGAAAAGTCGAAGTCAAGGAATTTCCCTGCATCGTGATCAATGATATGTACGGCGGCGACCTTTACGAAGAAGGCAAAAAACAGTATCAGAAATAGACAGATAAAAGCACATCTCAAAAAGCAACAGGCATTCAGCCGAGGAAGTCGGGATGTGTGCAATGGGGTTTGTCTGTATAGGTTAAAAATTTGAAATCAAAAGGTTGGAACAATGAAAATTCATGAATTTCAAGCAAAAAAAATACTCAATGAATTCGGAGTGAAAATTCCAAAGGGAGAGGTGGCTGAAACACCTGAACAGGCTAAAGAAATCGCTCAAAAAATCGGTCCTAAAGTGGTCGTAAAAGCACAGATCCATGCCGGAGGAAGAGGAAAGGGCGGAGGAGTGAAACTTGCCGGAAATCCCGATGAAGCGGAAAAAACCGCATCAGAGATCATCGGGATGAACCTGGTCACTCACCAGACAGGACCTGAAGGTAAACGGGTGAAGCGTGTGCTTGTGGAAGAAGCTCTTGATATTGACAGAGAGCTGTATATAGGGATCGTCATCGACAGAGCTGCGGAAGCACCTGTGGTCATGGCCTCATCAGAAGGAGGCGTTGAAATAGAAAAAGTCGCCTCTGAAACACCGGAACTCATCTTTAAGGAGCATATCAACCCGGCAACGGGATTCTTGGGATTTCAAGCCAGAAAGCTTGCCTTTAAACTGGGGCTCAAAGGAGATACATTCAAACAGGCTGTAAAATTTTTTCTGGCTCTTTATAAAGCCTTCAGTGTCTCCGATGCCTCTCTTGCGGAGATCAACCCTCTCCTCATAACCAAGCAGGGTGATGTGATCGCTCTGGACGCAAAGATGAACTTTGACGACAACGCATTGAAACGCCATCCGGACATAATGGACATGCGCGATCTGGATGAAGAGGAACCCATAGAGGTTGAAGCTTCAAAATATGATTTGAATTACATCAAGCTGGATGGAAATGTTGGATGCATGGTCAACGGCGCAGGGCTGGCCATGGCCACCATGGACATCATTATGTACTCAGGAGGAATGCCGGCAAACTTTCTCGATGTAGGCGGAGGTGTGTCACAAGAAGCTGTTACGAACGCCTTCAAAATACTGGTCTCCGATAAAGACGTAAAAGCCGCACTTGTTAATATTTTCGGCGGTATTGTCAGATGTGATATGGTGGCTAAAGGGATTGTCAATGCAGCCAAAGAGCTTGATGTGAAAATTCCCATGGTGGTGAGACTGGAAGGCACAAACGTGGAAAAAGGTAAAAAAATACTTGAAGAATCAGGGCTTTCCTTTAAGGCGGCTTCAAGCATGAAAGAAGCGGCAGAACTGGTTGTTCCTCTTGCCAAACAATAACCAAGGAGGCGAATATGAGTATCTTAATAGATGAAAACACGAGGGTCGTTGTACAGGGAATCACTGGAAGTGAAGGAACGTTCCATACTCAAAAAATGCAGGAATACAAAACAAATGTAGTAGCAGGAGTGACGCCCGGAAAAGGAGGAACCACTCATCTTGGAGTCCCTGTTTACAATACAGTTGAAGAAGCGGTCAAAGAACAGGGAGCCAATGCGTCGGCCATATTTGTTCCTCCGTATTTTGCAGCTGATGCTGTAATGGAATCCGCAGACGCCGGAATCGCTACCATTGTGTGTATTACAGAAGGGATCCCTACTTTTGACATGATAAAAGTCAAACAGTTTCTTTCGGACAAAGACTGCCGTCTGATCGGCCCCAACACTCCAGGGGTTATATCCCCAGGCAAATGCAAAATCGGAATCATGCCCGGGCATATTCATGCCCAAGGCTCGGTCGGCATTATCTCCCGCTCCGGCACCCTTACTTATGAGGCCGTTCAACAGGTCTCTCTTCAAGGTTTCGGTCAATCAACGGCTGTCGGTATGGGGGGCGACCCCATAGTGGGACAAAAATTCATCGACCTGCTCAAGCTTTTTAAGGAGGACGACGAAACAGAAGCCGTTATCCTTATCGGGGAGATCGGAGGGAGCGCTGAAGAGGAAGCTGCAGAATACATAAAAAAAGACTTCCCGAAACCGGTCGTCAGCTTTATCGCCGGGCAAACAGCTCCTCCGGGACGCCGCATGGGACATGCCGGAGCTATCATCGCAGGTGGAAAAGGGACGGCTGAAGAAAAAATGAAAGCCCTTGAAGAAGCCGGTGTGCTGGTAGCCAAATCACCTGCCCATATAGGGGACAAAGTCAAACAGGCCCTAAAAAAATAAAATCTCATTCAGGTGTGGCTTGTGCTTTTGACTTTCATCAGGCAAGCTGATTCTTCAGCCCGCTGATTTTCCCCAGCGTGTAAAATCAGCTTATTCCTCGGCTCGCTCCCCTCTTCGAGGAACCATGCCCACTCGCCTCCGGATGACTTCAGAACCAGCCTGCCTGCCTGAAAGTCTTGATGAGGCATGAGAGAGTATTTTATCTCACAGGAATAGCGTACTCCTTAAGAAGATCAGGTGTGGCTGAAGCGATTTTAAAGATTTAGCCTTCGGAGTGCTGTGTTTGAGGGAACTCGGCGGAGCCGAGCTGGGAGCATGTCTGACCCACGGACGGGGGGAGTTGCGCAGCAGCCGAGAACACAGCTCGTAGAATGGCGTCAAAAATCTTTAGTGAGCTGAGGGTACATCTGATTTTCAGATACACTCGGCCACAAGCTGGGCAATATCCTTAGCCGTGACATCCTGCACTTCTTTATCATCCAGAGCATCCTGGATCATGGTAAGACAGAACGGGCATGATGTGGCAGCTGTGGACGCATGCGAGTCAATGACTTCCTGAGTCCTTAGATGATTGATTCTTTTACCGAGCGATTCTTCGGTCCACATAAGCCCGCCGCCGGCACCGCAGCAAAAGCTGTGTTCTTTGTTGTTTGCAAGCTCCACTATCTTTTTTTCACTGATAAAATTCAGTATTTCCCTTGGTTCCTTGATGATTTTGTTGTGCCGCCCAAGATAACAGGAATCATGATAGGTCAGGGGCTGTTCGGTTTTTTTCTTCAGCGGCAAGCGGTTCTCCTTTATAAGGCTGCTGATAAGCTGTACGTGATGGGAGACTTCAATGGTTTTGAAGTGTTGGGCAGCCTCTTTTTTTATCTCAGGGACCACATCCAGGAGTTTGGGATAATCATTTTTAAAGGTATTGAAGCCGTGGGGGCACAGGGTGATGATTCTTTTAATCCCGTATTTTTGGAAGAGGTTTATCACTTCTGCAGCCTGCATCTGGAAAAGGTATTCGTTTCCCAGCCTTTTTGAGGAGTCACCGCAGCATTTTTCTTCGGTGCCTAAAATGGCGAAATCAATATTGGCTTTGTTTAAGATTTTAACCAGAGCGTTTGTTATCTTTTTGCTTCTTTCGTCAAACGAGCCGGCGCAGCCCACCCACAGCAGGTGCTCGGCATCCGGATGGTCTTTGATGAGCTTGACATCCAGACCCTCTGCCCAGTCAGCTCTTTCGGTAAAACCGATGCCCCACGGATTGCTGTTCGTTTCCATGCTTTTAAAAAATTGGTTCAGCTCGGCAGGAAACTTGCTTTCCATAAGCACCTGGCCCTGACGCAGGCCCACTATTTTGGGTATGTGTTCTATCTCCACAGGGCACACGTACATGCAGGCGCCGCATGTGGTGCAGGTCCAGATTTCACCCTCAGCAACCGTCTCTTTCATCAATGCGTCTATTTCGTCCTGTTTGCCGGCGATGTATTTTTTCCCATTATCCAGCAGATGTCTTTTCAAATTGAAGATAACCATTTTTGGAGAAAGCGGTTTCTCGGAAGCAAAAGCAGGACACACATCCTGGCATCTTCCGCATTCCATGCAGGCAAAGGTATCCAAAAGGTCTTTCCATGTGTAATCCGAAGCTTTTTCCACTCCGAACACTTCGGAATGTTCGATATCAATGGCTTCCAGAGCCCCAAGAGGGCCTTCATCTCTGACCAGGACATTGAATGAACCGGCGAACATATGGAAATATTTGGAATAGGGGACATAGGCGATGAATCCGAAGACGATCAGTATATGAAGCCACCAGGAAAATTGAAAATGGAAGGAAAGGGCTGAGGCGGAAAGGCCTGATTGGCTCACCATCTGGGCCAGGGGAGCCCCGATAAAGGAAAGTCGTTCTGTCCCCGGATGGTGGGCTATGGAAAATATCTCAAAATAGAGATAGCTGAGAGTAACAATGGTTAAAAGAATATAAATGATGGCAGAGTCCAGAGGGGTTGTTTTGTAGGCTTCCGGTCTGATGATGAATCTTCTAATAGACATATAAACAACGGCCACAATGACCAGAACAGCAAACATGTCTATGATAAATGAAAAGAAAAGCCCGAGGTATCCGTTTCCGAAAAGAAAGAAGCGGGGAATGTATCCCTCCAATATATGATTTACAGACATGGTGTCAAAAGTCAGAGCTCCGTAAAAAATGAACAGATGGATGAATCCTGTCCACACCCGGTCCCTCCGGAGTGTGCACTTCTGAAACAGAATCTTCGTGATGGCATCCCAGATCCTTTTAATGATGTGATGAAACCGAGCGGTTTTTCTTCCTTTCAGAATGATCCGTATCCGGTATGTGACTGGGATCATAAACGCTAGAAAAGTGGCGATGATGACCAGGCTGAAAATGATTTTACCCAGAGTAGAAAGCATTTTTCTTTTCCCTCCTTTTTATCCTGAAATATCCATAATTAATTTTCTTTGCTCATTTTATGGCATTTCACATGATTCTCCAAATATTTTTTTAAATAATATGCTCTTGATGAAATCCAGGTATGGACGTGGCGACATTGAAGATTTAGCCTTCTGATGAGTTTTTCGAGGGAATCCGGCGAAGCAGGGCTCCGAGTATGTCTGACCCACGGACGGGGGGAGTTACGCAGGAGCCGAGAAAAATGAAGAAGAATGGCGTTAAAAATCTGAAGGGAGCACA
>CAZSZS010000201.1:0-17302 GCA_964611275.1 uncultured Eubacteriales bacterium | reverse complement strand
GGATACCAGGCCGCTGTTCTCGCAGAGCTCGTTAAACAAGTATACACTGTCGAGGTTTACGAAAAGTTAGCCCAAAGAGCCAGATGGATTCTCTCTAGATCAGGATACAGTAATATTCAATACAAAATAGGGGACGGAACACTGGGATGGAAAGAGAATGAGCCTTATGATGCCATCATAGTGACGGCCGCTCCTGCGAAGACGCCTGATTCGCTTAAAGAGCAGCTCAAGGATGGAGGGAGAATGATTGTTCCTGTAGGACAGGCTTTTCAAAATCTTTTTCTGTTTGAAAAATCAGGACAAAAGATCCAAAAGAGAAAACTTTTGGCTGTGCGTTTTGTCCCCTTGATATCCATACAGTGAACTCTTGTTCAGAAAGGATTCAGTTTGGCGGTAATGATCAACGGGGTTATTCCCGAAAGGAGCAAATGAGATGAAAATAAAGGTTGCTGTGATAAAATGCGTACCCGTATTACTGATATTTTTTCATTTTGTTTTTCCGTCAGAAAAGCACACTCAGGTTTTTTTGCCGGGAGGAGAGGTCATTTATGCAGAGCTGGCTGTGACTGATCAAGAAAGACAGCTGGGACTTATGTTCCGCGAGTCTATCAACGCTGACCAGGGAATGCTGTTTGTTTTCGAAAGAGAGGGGATTTATTCATTTTGGATGAAGAACATGAAGATAAGCATAGACATCATCTGGCTTGATAAGGATAAAAGGATAGTCCATATAGAAAAAAATGTTCCACCTTGCGAAACTGAAGACTGTCCCTCATATGCTCCGGCTGCTTTATCAAAATATGTGCTTGAGATAAAAAGCGGTTTTTCTGAAGAATATGAGTTGGAATTGTATGACAGACTTGAATTCATTCTGGATTTGTAGTGTTTGGGAAAATGGAGGCTCTCAATAAGAATCAGGTGAGGCTGATACATCTGGAAAGATAAGCAGCTCCAGTTGTCTGGCTGCGTTAGCTGCTGCGTCTTTTTCCCCCAGTTCTTGCTTTATTTTTCTGAATTCCGATTTCATTTTCTTTTGGACCTCTGGGGAGTCAAGTATTTTTGAAGCATGCTCATAGAGGGATCGCGGATTAAAATCTTTCTGGATCAATTCAGGTATGATTTTTTTCCCTGCCAGGATATTGACAATGCTGAAATGTCTTATTTTTACCAATCTTTTCCCCATATGAAAGGAAAGGGGAGAGATCCTGTAAAATGAGATCAACGGCGTCCCTAAAAGAGCTGTTTCCAGGTTTGCTGTGCCGCAGGAAGAAAGGACGAGGTCACTATAGGCTATTGATTCGCATCCGTCCTGGCTGAGTATTGTGATGGATGAGAGATGGCTATCCAGATACCGAATCACATCTTTTTTTTTAATATTTTCAGAAAGCTTTAAAATGAACTGGCAGTTGTACTTTTTCTTGATTTTTTCCGCAGCCTGAACAAGCATAGGCAGGTGATTTCTGACTTCACTTTTACGGCTACCGGGAAGTAGAGTGATAAGTCTCTGTTTACTGTTTATTCCGTGTTTCTCAAAGAAGTTTTGTCTGGTCATGGATGTTCGGGTTTTCTTCACAAGGGGATGCCCTACGAACACGGCCGGTATTTGTCTTTCTTTATATATTCTTTCCTCGAACGGGAAGATGAGCATCATCTTGTTGGTGTATTTTTGTATGGTTTTGAGTCTGTTTTTTCTCCAGGCCCAGACGGTCGGGCTTATGTAATACAAGATGGGGATGGAATGTTTTTTTAGTTTTCTGGCTAACCTTAGATTGAAATCAGGAGCATCTATAAGCACGGCACTGGCAGCGTTTCTTTTTTTTGTTTCTTTAATGGTGTTATTTAGAATTTTTAATATACGGGGGATAGATAGGAACACTTCGAATATGCCTATTAAAGAAAGTTTTTGCATCGGATAAACAAGTTCCACACCCTGCTTCTGCATCTTGTTTCCTCCGATGCCGAAGAAATGGACATCCGGATGAAGCTTTTTAAATTCTCTTACTAAGTCTGCCCCATAGTTTTCTGCAGAGCTTTCACAGGCAGTGATCAGAATGGATTTCATTGTTGCTGTTTTGTCCTATTAAAATAGACTATTTCAGGCATTGTGTCTGGTTCATGCCCGTAGAAAAAAAGCCATCTGTCATACGTTTCCTGTTTATTATATATTTTTTTCGATTTTTTGTTTGACCGGCTGACCACTCCAATGATCTGCGGATGGTCCAATGATTTTAAATCTCTCTGAGATGCCACCATAACCTTCCCGGAAGAAGAGCTTTCCTGATAAGGCAGCACTACATTCCATTCACCTGCTTCAGTCATCGGATCTTCATACAGCCTGCGGATACATTTTTCTTCTATCAGGTCCTGCAGTCTTTCGGGAAAAGCTCCTGGATTTTTTTGCTGGTAGAGACGTACAGCCTCAACATACTGTTTTCCCCTGAAGATCAGTTCTGCTTCTTTTTCGCGCTGCATCTGGGTCTGCCAAACAGGGACTGCGACCATCAATCCTATGGTCAGGACCGTTACGGCCAATATAAGGATCAGCATCATATAGCCGGAATCCTTGCCAGATGAGAGTGCGTCTTTTTTAGAGTTGTTCAAAGAGGTCTTGTCAACCATTTTTATGTGTGTTTGATATAAATGATTACCATGTATTATAGGGCGTTCCATCAAGGCTTATTTCTTCAGAACCGGAGTGAACATCCATGACCCCCGGGATCTCACCGTTTATGAGTTCTTCCTCAGTGAGGGTTTCTGTGACCTCGACCCATGTTTCAGACGATCTTGTTATGGGGTCTTTTGGGATTTTCATCAGGTATTCATCTTCCACCAAAGATTCTAAAGAAGCAGGATAATGACCTTTGTCAACACAGTACTGGTTGAGAAGTTTTCTCATGATAAAAAGGTCTTCTTTTAAGGTGGCTTCTCTGGACCTCTTTACCGCATATTTAAATTGGGGGATCCCCATTGCGACCAGTATCCCTATTAATGTGAAAACGATCATGATCTCAATCAGGGTAAAACCAGCCGTCCTTGAATAAGAGTAGGGCATATTTCTTCTGGATTTCGCATACGGGTTTCTGATAAACAAGGATTTACCAGTTCCTGTAGTTTGATCCATCAATAGCTGTTTCTGTGCTCTTTGAATGGACATCATAAACATTTTCACCCCCCCATTTATCTGATTCATAGTCATCCTGGTATGACCGCAGCCCCCATTCACCGCTTTTTGTCATAGGGTCTTCTGGAATGCGCCTAAGGAATTTTTTTACTTGTATGGATTCACCGGCTTCTTCGTCTTCTGTTTTTATCTCAATCCCTATGACCAAGGATTCAAGGTCTGGCGGATAGCCGTAAGAGTCTTCTGCGACTTCTATTTTGTTCTCATCGGAAAATTTTTTATACTCATCTATCGCTTCTCTTATTATCCGAAGGTTCCGACGGAGTTCGATCTCTTTCTGGCGTTTTACTGCGATTTTTGCCAATGGGATCGTGCCGGCTGCCAGGATAGAGACAATGGTTAGGGTAACCAGCATTTCAATCAGAGTGAATCCCTTTTTATTTCTTAGAGAAGATATCATCTTTTTAGGCGAGCCGATCTCTCAGCAGCTGCATTGCTGTAAGGCATTCGCGGTGATGGACCGCAGTGTCGTACCCTGCGCCTCGCATCTGCAGCGATTTCGACTCGTTCATCATCCAGGTAAATAATAAATCAGAACCGGTCTTTTTTCCTCTTTTTATTTTGAAATTTCGGTTTCTTATAATCGTTGTATTGTTTGTTTTGATAGTTGTTTCTATTGTCATCCAAGGCTTTTTTGCTCAGCCGGACTCTGTTTTTTTCATCTATGGCGGTTACTTTTACTTTCAGAGTTTGCCCGATTTTGAGGACATCACGTACGTTTTTAACGTGGCGGTTGGAAATCTCAGAGACATGAAGAAGCCCGTCCGCATTAGGCAGGATTTGTACGAAAGCGCCGTAATCTTCTATTCTCACCACTTTTCCTTCATAGACTTTGCCGACTTCCGCTTCTTCTGTGATATCTTTGATCATTTTTTCTGCTTTTTTAACGGCATCCATATCAGGCGATGCAATGGTTATCTTTCCTGTTTCTTCAATATCTATTTTTGCTTTGGTTTCGGAAATGATTTTTTTTATGACTTTCCCTGAAGGCCCTATGACATCGCCTACTTTTAATGGATTTATAAAGAGATTTACGATGCGGGGAGCATATGGAGAGATATCCGGCCGTGAAAAGGGCATGATTTCCTTCATTTTTTCCAAAACCTTGATCCTTGCTTCTTTAGCTTTGTTTAAGCCCTGCAGCAGAACATCAAGAGGCAAAGAAGGAATTTTCAGGTCCATTTGGATGGCTGTGATTCCTTTTTCCGTTCCCGCGACTTTAAGGTCCATATCTCCAAAGTGGTCTTCAAAACCGGCTATATCGGTGAGTAAGATATGCTTATCATCCTGAGAAACAAGACCTACGGCTATTCCGGCTACGGTCATGGATAAAGGTACTCCAGCATCCTTCAGAGCAAGGACACCGCCGCATACCGTTGCCATGGAAGAGGAACCGTTTGATTCGAGAATGTCGGATACGAGCCTTATGGTGTAAGGAAAGTCTCCTTCATCTTTTGGGACGGAGCGTTGGATGGCTTTCTCAGCTAAAGCTCCGTGTCCTATTTCTCTTCTTCCCGGACCTCTTAAAAAGGCGACTTCACCCACACTAAAGGGGGGGAAATTATAATGGACCATGAATTTTTTTTCACTTTCTTCACCTATCCCGTCAATGGTCTGGGTGTCTTCAAAAGTACCCAGGGTGATCGTACATAGACTCTGGGTTTCGCCTCTGGTAAAAAGAGCTGAACCATGAGTCCTTGGAAGCATCCCTGTTTCAATAGTGATAGGTCTTATTTCGTCAAGTTTTCTTCCATCAGGCCTGATATTTTCATTTATAATGGATGATCGGACAAAATCTTTGAGTACGGTATTGTACAGTTCCTTTGTTTCACTGATCTCCTCTTCATTGTCTTCCGGAATATCTTTGAATAACGAATCCTCCGCCTGTCTGAGCCTCTCCTTCATCTCTTTCTGATTGTTCGCGGTCACAGCGTCTTTAAGAGGATTTAGGATTTTCTGTTTAATGGAGTCATATTTAGCCTGATCAATGGTTTTGGGAGGTATTTCCTGTTTTTTAATACTAAGAGTATTGAAAAGCTGCTTCTGGGCGTTGATTATTTCTTTTATAGGTTCTTGAGCGAATCGGCATGCTTCAATGATCGTCTCCTCATCCACCTGATCCGCACCTGCTTCTATGGCAACGATGCCTTCTTCATTTCCGATAACCACCATATCCAACGGGCATTCATCGATTTTGCTTTTCGGCGGATTGATGGTCAATTTCCCGTCAATAAGTCCGACTTTGACAGCTCCTATGGGAGCTGAGAATGGGATTTCAGAAAAATAAAGGGCCGCAGAAGCCCCTATGATTCCGAGGGTGTCCGCTTCGTTTTCAATATCAGCTGACAAAAGTCTGACTATAACCTGAGTCTCATTATAGTAATTGTCAGGAAAAAGTGAGCGTATAGGCCTGTCTATGAGCCGGCTCAAAAGAATTTCTCTATCTGTAGGTCTTCCCTCGCGTTTAAAAAAGCCTCCGGGAATTTTCCCTGCTGCATATGTGTTTTCTCTATAATCAACAATCAGGGGCAGAAAGGACTTTCTTTCAACTTTTTCTTTTTTTGCACAGGCAGAGACAAAAAGCACAGTATCTCCGTATCGAAGCACGGCTGAACCATCGGCCTGCCTTGCGAGTTTGTTGATTTCAATATTAAGCGGACGTCCGCCTATTTCAATGTTAATTGTGTGATTTGACATGATTTTCCTTATGAAACAGCTATTTTCTAATGTTCAATTTTTTAATGATTTTATTGTAGCTGTTGATATCTTTATTTTTAAGGTAATTGAGAAGGTTTTTTCTTTTACCTACTAATTTTAAAAGTCCCTGTTTTGAGTGAAAGTCTTTTTTATGCGTAGAAAAATGTGTGGTGAGATAATTGATGCGGTTCGTCATCAGTGCGATCTGGACTTCAGGCGAGCCGGTATCTTTGGGATTTATTTTGAAATCGTCTATTATTTTGTTTTTTTCTTCTTTTTCCAACACGGAAAATTTCTCCTTAAAATGAGTTCTCTATACTAACAGAAAACACCAAGAATGTAAATGATTTCTGATGTCTGTTATTTTTGTTTTTTTGTGGGTTTTTCTTCTTTTTGGGAAGTGAGGATTTCTTTCCGTTTGAGAAGATGCTGAGCATACTTGGATGTAAATCCTCCCATTTTTTCTTCAACGACTTTTAATTGGTCTTCAATCTCAGCAAGTGTCATTTTGTTGATTTTTTTCTTCTTCTTAGCAGGAGTCGGCTCCTTTTTTTCTGCTTCAGGGGCTTTTTCTTTTTCAGCGGGTTCTTTTTCTTCTTTTTTTTCTTCGGTTTTCTTTTCTTCTTCTTTGGGTTCTTCTTTTGCCTCTTTCTC
Source organism: uncultured Eubacteriales bacterium (assembly GCA_964611275.1). Lineage (GTDB taxonomy): Bacteria > Acidobacteriota > Aminicenantia > Aminicenantales > Aminicenantaceae > WJMT01. The sequence continues at coordinate 10,770 of CAZSZS010000201.1, read as the reverse complement.
TTCCTCTTCCTCTTTCTCTTTCTCTTTCTCTTCTTTCTCTTCCTTCTTCTCTTCCTTTTTCTCTTCCTTCTTTTTTACTTCTTTCTCTTTTACTTTGTCTTCATCCCCGCCTTTTTCTTCCTCTTTTTTCTCTTTTTCTTTTTTCTTTTCTTCAGGAGATGTCCCTTTCTCTGTTTCCTTCTTCTTTTCTTTTTTGTCTTTTTTTTCTGGTGATTCCTTAGTTTCTTTTTTTTCTTCCTTTTCCTCTTTACTCATCTCTGATTCAAGTCCTCCTTGATATTTTAAATAGAGCTTATTTGATCTCCATTCATGCTCTTTTTTTCCTTAACACAAGAAATCTCCCTAAAGGGTAACTTAGGATATCAAAATTTTAAAGAAAAATAAATACCTAATTCTGGACTATCCGTCAGAAATCTTATATATTTTCTATCAATGTACCTGATTTATTCATTTTCTCTCTTCATTGCTTTATGCCTATATTTCCCTGTGTATTTCATAAAGCTGCGTGTATTAAAAAAAGAGAGACTTCATATTACGGATAGAATGGGGGCTCATATTTATCCGCCGAAAAAAGGCAAGAAAGTCCTGTGGATCCATGCGGTTTCAGTTGGAGAAGTCATGTCTTTGCAGAACCTTATCAAAAAAATGAAAAAGACCCACCCGGACTGGGTCATCTATTTTTCGACCTTAACAAATTCAGGATACAAAGTGGCTGAGGAGAAACTGACTGATATTGATGAATTGATTTATCTTCCTTTTGATTTTAGGCTCATAGTAAGAAGATTTTTTTCAATCATCAAGCCGTCTCTGTTCGTACTTACTGAATCTGAATTCTGGCCTCAACTTATGCGGGAGGCCCATAGAAGGACCCAAGGAGTGCTTCTTATTAACGGGAGGATTTCTTCCTGTTCTTACAAAAGGTATAAATATATAAAGGTTTTCATGAGAAAGATCCTTGCAAATATCGACGATTTCCTGGTGCAGACGGATGAGGATCGGAAAAGGATGGAACTTATCGGCGCGGACCCACAGCGGATAAACGTTGCTGGAAATTTAAAAGCTGAAATAAATTTGAAGGAATTTTCTGGAAGAGAAGTGCTTGCTTTGAAGAAGGACCTTAATATTCCGGAAAAATACAAAACAATTGTGGCAGGAAGCACAAGGAAAGGAGAGGATATCCTTCTTTTAAGAGCCTTTTCCAAGGCCTTAAAAAAAAGGAGAAACATCAAGCTCATCATTGCCCCGAGACATATGGACAGAGTGGATATCATAAGGGACTCTTGCGAGAAACTTCATTTAAAAGCTGCCAAAAAAACCAGCCTTTCTTCAAATGTCACATGGGAGGTTTTGATCTTGGATACCATAGGAGAACTTTCCCGTATTTATGCTGTTGCAGACACCGCATTTATAGGGGGCAGCCTAATCCCCTGGGGAGGCCAGAATCTTCTCGAACCTGCTTTTTACGGAAAACCCGTTTACTTTGGGCCCCATATGGATAATTTTGCTTATCTTGCAGAAGAGTTTGTCAGAAAGGGAGGAGCCGAGATAGTCAGGAGTGAGAAAGAGCTGGTAAATCTTTTCATTTTTCAGGACGAGGAGAGACGGGTCAAGATGGGGAAAAAAGCAGAACAAACACTGCATTCACTCCAGGGAGCTACAAAAAAAACACTTCAGAAAATTGAAAGCATGATGTCTTGAGAATTTTGTTTGCTTTTATGTTTGCGTTTTTTTTATATTTCGGGGCGTTTTTTTACTCTTCAAAAACATTTTATAGTCTTTTGCCAGATATCCGGAAGAGAGACTTTGAGCCATGGCTCTAAAGTAGGGGAGTGAATGCCCGAAAAAGAGTTTGTATCCTTCGCACAGATAATTTAGGCTGAATTTTTCTCCAGTTTTTTTTATAAAGCGGTTGGCCGGACACCCTCCGTTGCAGAGGGAAAGGTAATGACACTGCCTGCATTTTTTTGGAAGAGCTTCTTTTTTGTCATTCCCGAATTTTTTCTGTTGGGGACTGTCCATTAGGGATGCGAGGGATTGTTTTTTGATGTTCCCCAGATAATTTTCCTTAAAAACAAAGTGATCGCAGCTGTAAAGGTCGCCATTGTGTTCTAAAGCCGCGGCTCTTCCGCATGTCTTTGAAAACACACAGAGTGAAGAGGGCAGACCCATATAAAGTCCCAGGCAAACATCAAATCTTTGGACAAAAATATGACCGATATCAGATGAAAGCCAGCAGTCAAAGACTGTCTGCAGAAATCTTCCCCATTGTCTGGGGCCCACGGTTTCCTTGGTAAGGGAACCCGAATCATTTCTTTCCACAATAGGGATAAATTGAAAAAAATTCGATCCGATCTCTTTTAGAAAGTCATACACTTGTTGCGGCTTGTTTCCATTGACGCTGTTGACAACAGTAAGGGTGTTGAACTCGACGTCATGCTTTTTGAGTATCTCCAATCCTTTCATGACCTGGTTGAACGATCCCTCTCCCCTGGAGTTGTAACGGAAACGGTTGTGAAGGTCTTCAGGTCCATCAATGCTGATTCCGACGAGAAAGGATTCGCTATGAAAAAACTGACACCATTCGTCATTCAAAAGGGTTCCGTTTGTCTGGAAAGAATTGGTTATTCCCAGCCCATCTGGAGCGTGTTTTTTTTGGAGCGCGACTGCTTTTTTGAAGAAATCAACTCCCAGCAGGGTCGGCTCTCCTCCCTGCCAGGCAAATTGGATTTCCTGAATGCCTTCTGGCTGGGAATGGATGTACTGTTTGGTGATCTCTTCGAGTGTGTGAGCGGACATACGGAAGGATTTTTTTTCAGGATACAGACTCTTTTTATCAAGGTAATAGCAGTATTTACAGACCAAATTACAGACAGGGCCTATGGGCTTTATGATGACATGGAACGGTTCTCTTGACTTTTCAGTCATGTTGATCCTAAAAGTTAACATAAAAATCAGGTTTATTCCAATGGTTGTTCTTTAAAAATCTTGCATATCGATAGCAAAAAAGAAAATAATAATAAGCACAGTGTATGAAAGCGGAAAATAAAGATAAAAAGAGGCAAAAAATGGGAAGAAAAATGAAAAGAAGAAGGTTTTTAAAGGAAACCGGACGGGCTGCTTTGATAGCTGGTTTCGGGGGATGCAATCTTATTTTAAAAGGCTGCACAAAAGGCGGGGATTTCGATCTGGTGATAAAGGGAAGCGCTATCCTGGATGGAAGGGGAAATGAAAAAAGCACAGCAGATATCGGGATCAATGGAGAATTTATTGAACATATAGGAAAGATACCGGTTTCAAGGGGAAGATCTGTCATAGACGCCCAGGGGCTCACCGCAAGTCCCGGATTTATAGATGCGCACGACCACACTGATGTGGGACTTCTCGTCAATCCAAAAGCGGAAAGCCACATCCATCAGGGGATCACTACTGTGGTGAGCGGGAACTGCGGTTCCAGTCCTTTTCCTGTTCCTGACGTGCTTTATGAACAGAGCCGGCAGGAATTAAAAAACGTCTATGGTATTGAGCTCTCATGGAGGGACATAGAGGGCTTCCTTTCTGAAATCGAGAAAAGAGGGACAGCATTGAATTATTCCACTTTTCTGGGGCATGGGAGTCTGAGGGGCGCTGTGGTCGGTTTTAATGATGAAGAGCCGGAAGAAGAGGAAATAAGGAGGATGCAATCCCTTATCAAGCAAAACATCCAAGGCGGAGCTCTCGGCCTTTCCAGTGGGCTGGAATACGCCCCAGGAAGTTATGCGGATACATCAGAATTGATATCTCTTTGCAGAGCTGTGGGTGAATGCGGGGGGATGTATGCGACACATATGAGGGATGAAGGGGATTATCTTTTAGAATCTTTGGATGAAGCCATAACCATAGCCAGGGAGGCCGGTGTGTTGCTTCAGATATCCCATTTAAAATGCGCTTACCCAAGAAATTGGGGGAAATTGCAGGAAGCATTTGAAAAAATCGAGCAGGCAAAAAAACAAGGAGTGGATGTCTTTTGTGACCGGTACCCCTACATCGCAGGGGCTACTGGATTGAGCAGCTTTAATTTTCCTTTATGGGCGAAGCAAGGGACAACTGATGATTTTCTAAGCAAATTGAAAGACCCGTCGCTCGAGCCTCAATTCAGAGAGCATTTACTAAAGAGAGAAGAAATATTGGGTTCCTGGGACAAAGTTCTTATATCAGGAGTTGCCACAGAAAAAAACCGCCGGTTTGAAGGAAAGAGCATCTTAGAATGTATGAAACTGACCGGAAAGGATGCGTTTCAATTTATGAGGGACCTCTTGATAGAAGAAAGGGATCAGGTCGGTATGGTCCTTTTCATGATGAATGAAGAAAATTTGAAAAAAATACTGTCCCATCCTTTGGTTGGTGTTGGATGTGACAGCTCAGTAATGGCTCCTTACGGAAAATTGAGCGGTGGCAAACCACATCCCAGAGGATACGGTAGTTTTCCAAGAATACTGGGTAAGTACGTAAGAGAAGAAAGGATCCTCCCCCTACCGGATATGATAAAAAAGATGACCTCTGTTCCGGCGGAAAGATTCGGATTTAAAAAAAGAGGTTGTCTTGGAAAAGGATGTTATGCTGATATCGTCCTTTTTGATGAAAAAAGTGTAAAGGACTTGGCTACATATGATGATCCCCACAGATATCCGGAGGGCATTGAATTTGTTCTTGTCAATGGAGAGGTGGTGATCAATAGAGGAGAACACACAGGAAGGCTTCCGGGGAAGATATTGAGGAAGGAGGTTTAGATGAAGGCCTGTGCTTGCGTCGCTCTCAGCATGATGATTGGTTTTCTGTCAACTGGGATGCCCTTTCAGGAGTTAGAGAAGGAGTCAATACCGGATGATGTGGTTGCTCTCGAATACCGGGACCTGGTTCCGGGGGAGATCATAAAGGTTTCTGTTAAGGACCTGGCGTTTATAAAATCCGCCCAGGTCAGATTTCTTGGTAAAAAGTACGAAACGGCGCGAATAGGGGATTGCCTGGTTTGTCTTCTTGGACTGGATTTGGGAATGGAAATCGGGATCCATCCCCTTAAGGTCTATGTCTATAAACAGGACGGAAGTGTCCTAATAAAAGAACAGGATATACTTGTCAACCCCAAAGAGTTTCCTGTGAAGAAATTATGGGTCAAAGAGGAATTTGTCACGCCCCCGAAAAATGTCCTGGAAAGGGTCCAGAGGGAGGCCGAGCTGACTAAGGCGGTTTATAGTATTTATTCTCCGGAATGGACGTTTGAGGGAAAATTCATCATTCCTGTACAGGGTCAGGTTTTTCCAAATTTTGGCGAGAGGAGATTCTTCAATAACAAACCTCGTTCCCAACACAGCGGTGTGGATATTGCTTCGCCAAAGGGAACTCCCGTTCAAGCATCCAATTCGGGGAGCGTTGTCTTGGCAAGCCGTCTCTATTTTGCTGGCAATACGGTAATCATTGATCACGGATTGGGTGTTTTTTCATTGTACTGCCATTTTTCAGAAATATCAGTCAAGAGGGGCCAGAAAGTGGAAAAAGGAGATATTGTAGGGAAAATAGGTTCTACAGGGAGAGTAACCGGACCCCATCTCCACTGGAGTGTTAGGATACGAGGAAGCCGGGTGGATCCCAATGCCCTGCTGGCGCTGGAATTTGAGTGATCCATACTGAATGTTTCAGTCACTAATGGAAATCATGTGCGGCTGAAACGGCATTGCTGACGTGGGAAGACTTGATTTCCGTTTTTATTTGACAATAAGTGGCTGCGATTCTATAGTAATTTTTCATATTCAAACACAAGGGAAACTTATATGGATAAGAAAGAAAACATAGAAATCAGAACACCTATGGTGGAAGCTGTTTTGGAAGCCTATAATAAAGGCCAGGAAGATGAGAGTCTGGAGCCCATAATCGCTTGTGATGCTGATGGGAGACCAATAGGAAGGTTCAAAAACGGGGATTTTGTTATATTTTATGATATCCGGGGGGAAAGGGAGGTCGAGATCACACGAAGCCTCACAGAAAAAAACTTTTCTGAGTTCCCGGTCAAAAAAGATACTCTCTTGAATTTTGTCACAATGATCGAATATCAATCCGAACTGAAAGCCAAAGTGGCTTTCCCCCCGCAGAGGAGAGTCACGAATTCACTTGGAGAGGTTATCTCTGATTCGGGGATAGCGTTTTGCAAGATATCTGAATCTGAAAAAGCTGTCCATGTCGGGTATTTTTTTAATGGTAGAAGCGAAGAAGTATTCCCTGGGGAAAAAAGGGTGGTTATTCCTTCTCCTGAGGGCATTTCATCTTTTTCAGAAAGACCCGAAATGAGCATTGAGCTGGTGACCAAAGAGATCCTAGCCAAACTCAGTGATCCCGAATATAGGATTGTTTTTGCTAATTTTGCCAATGCGGATGTTGTGGGGCATACAGAGGACAAAGATGCTGTTATAAAAGCAGTGGAATCCGTAGATATGGAATTGGGGAAAATAGTCAATCACTGCAAAAACAATAACATCACGCTGATTGTCACTGCGGACCACGGCACTGTAGAGGAATGGCTTTATCCGGATGGAACCATAAATACGGGCCATACGAATAATCTGGTTCCGTTCGTTCTGGCTGATTTCTCCAGAGACCGGCCGGGTGAGGCCAGACTAAAGCCATCCGGAGAATTATCAAATATCGCTCCCACTGTCCTTCATATCCTGGGTCTTAAAAGGCCCCTGGAGATGAAGGCAGAGAGCCTGATACTTGGTCGAGGGAACGGATCAAAGCCAGAACAAAAAGTGCTTTTATTGATTCTGGATGGATGGGGTCTTAATGATTCAAAAGTAGGGAATATGATTTATGAGGCAAACACGCCTAACTTCGATCATATCTGGGCTTTTTATCCGCATGCAAAGCTGAAAGCTTCGGGTGAAGCGGTAGGCATGCCTTCCGGAACCGTAGGGAATTCTGAAGCAGGGCACCTCCATATAGGAGCCGGGAGAAGGATTTTTTTGGACAGGGTCAGAATAGACCGTTCCATTGAAGATGGAAGTTTTTTTAAGAACAGGGTTTTTCTTGATACCATGGAAAAAGCAAAAGCAGAGAAAAAACCGCTTCATCTTCTTGGGATCGTATCTCACTACAGCTCTCACGGCACGATTGAGTACCTGTTTTCACTGCTTAAACTAGCCAAAGAAACAGGAATTGAGCATGTATATGTCCACTCGCTCATTGGGAGACGAGGGGAAAGACCCGAAAGCGGTGCTATCTACATTTCAAAGGTGGAGAACATGTGCCGCCGGATCGGTCTCGGATCCCTGTCAACCATAATGGGAAGATTTTGGGCGCTTGATAGAGAAGAGAATTGGGATAGAGTAGAGAGGGCGTATCGGGCTCTTGTTTTCGGAGAAGGACGGAAAATCAGGATAGAGTCGGATGGCGAATGAAATTTTTAATAGAGAGTGGAACCTTATTGGCTCAAATTCGTATTGTAATATGAAACTCAGAGTGGATACTTAAAACCATGATCGCTGATGTAAAAAAACTTACCTACAGCTACGGACAGGTCCTTGCATTAGACAACGTTGATATGGATATCCCGGAAGGGGCTATCGGGCTTTTAGGGCCTAACGGAGCAGGAAAGAGCACACTCATACGTATCCTTTTGGGTTTCCTCCCCCCTGATAAGGGAATCGGTCATGTGCTTGGATATGATATCCAGAGCCAACAAAAAGAAATCAGAAAACACGTGGGGTATATGCCTGAGGATGACTGTTTTATTCCGGGAATGGATGCGGTCAGTTTCACGTCCTATCTTGGAGAGTTGTCGGGAATGCCAAAGCAGGAAGCCATGAAGAGGGCGCATGAAGTTCTTTTTTATGTAGGCCTTGAAGAAAGCCGCTACAGACAAGTTGAGACTTATTCGAGCGGGATGAAGCAGCGGCTTAAACTGGCACAGGCGATTGTCCATGACCCAAAGCTGATCTTTCTGGATGAACCTACCAGTGGTTTGGATCCATCTGGCAGAAAGGAGATTTTAGAACTTATCATGGACATTTCTTCCAAAAAAGACATCCATGTCTTGATATCTTCTCATATTCTTCCTGATATTGAGAGTACCTGCACACATGTTGTTATCCTTTCTGAAGGAAAGATGGCGGCACAGGGGAGTATAGATGAGTTAAAAAAGATAAAATACAGCCTTTATGAGATAAGGACTTATGGGAATGAAAAGGGATTTTTAAAGAAGTTGGAAGAAATGGGATGTAAGGTAGAACTCATAGAAGACAAGATCATCAAAATATTTATGCCTCCTGATAAGGACCATCTGGAATTATTTAAGCTCGCTGTTGAGCAGGGTGTCCAGATAAGGCATTTTGTCAAAAGCCAGACCTCTCTCGAGGATTTGTTTGCCGAAGCCGTAGGAGCCGAATGATGCCTATCAAAGAGAAAGGATACACCCACTGGGAAGGAGAGCTGAAAAAATCCAAATATCCATGGATCCCCATAACCAGGAAAGGAATCAAACTGGCTTTTAAGAAAAAGTTTTTCAAGTTTACCTTTTTTATGACCCTCATTCCCGCCCTTGTGTATTTAGTCGGCATCTATATATCCGAGAGACTGGAAGATTTTTCTTTTCTTATTGAAAATTCCAAAAGCATTTCGTTCCTTAACATCAATCCCGGTTACTTTAATTCGTATTTCACCCAAGATTTTTTGCTTTTTATGGTTGTTGTGATCTTGGTTTTTTGCGGGGCAGGCCTTATTTCTGATGACCTGAGATACAATTCCCTCCAGCTTTATTTTTCAAGACCCATCACCAAGAAAGATTATTTCCTGGGAAAAGCTTCGGTCATTGCTTTCTTTTTATTCATTCTGACTCTCATACCGGGGATTGTCTTCTTCTTGATGAAAATAATTTTTTCCGGGAATTTGAAGTTTATATCCGATTATCCCTGGCTCATCGTTTCGATCATAGGCTATTCTTTTTTCATAACTTGTTTTTTCGCTTTTTACACTTTATTTGTTTCATCTGTTAATAAAAACAGAAGGTATGTCTCCGTGCTGTTATTCGGGATATATGTCTTTTCAGATCTTCTCTATGGCATTTTTAAAAGTATTTTTGAGAGCGAATATTTTTTGCTTCTGTCCATAAAAGTGAATATCCAACAAGTGGGGGCTGCTTTTTTCGGGCAAAAGCTTCCGCATAGTGTGCCCTGGATTTATTCCTTATTGGTGCTTCTATCCATATGTGTACTGGCTTCCTTTGTTTTAAACAAAAAAGTCAGGGGAGTCGAGGTAGCTAAATGAAAGCCGTAATAAAAACCGAGAAGCTTTCCAAGTGGTATGGAAACATACTCGGGTTGAGTGATGTCACATTGGATATCGAGGCCGGAATAATCGGATTATTGGGGCCGAACGGAGCAGGGAAGTCAACATTTTTGAAACTTATCACAGGTCAAATAAAAGCCAATATCGGCTCTGTCAGGATCAATGGGCAGTTAGTCAGAAACAATCACAGGCTTTTCTCTAAGATCGGATTTTGTCCGGAATCGGATTCTTTCTACGAAGAGATGACCGGATGGGAGTTTGTAACCGGCCTCTTAAAACTGCACAATTATGCGCCCCCGGAAAGAGAAAAAAAGACTCGTAAAGCGCTTGAAATAGTTGATCTTGAAAAAAAGAAAGACCGGAGGATCAAAACATACAGCAGGGGCATGAGGCAGAGATTAAAGTTAGCTCAGGCTATTGCACATGACCCGGAGATTTTAATACTGGATGAGCCATTAAACGGGCTCGATCCCCTTGGCAGGAGAAAACTCATACGCCTGATAAAATCATTAAGAGATGAAGGAAAGACCGTTATTGTTTCCAGTCATGTGCTGCCTGAAATCGAAGCCATGACAAATGATATCATCCTTATCCATCAGGGTAAGATATTTGCTCAGGGTGATATCCATTATATTCGGGACCTCATTGATACACACCCTCATATGATATCGGTTAAATGCAGCGATCCGAGGAAAGTCGCTTCCAGATTCATAAAAGAAGATTTTATTCTGAATATTGATTTCTCTTCTGAAAAAGATACGTTTGTGGTGAAGACAAACAACCGGGATGAATTTTTCAGCCGCTTGTCCAAAATTTTCATAGAAGAAAATACTGATGTCAGAGAGATCACTTCTCCTGATGACAATCTTCAAGCTGTGTTTGATTACTTGATCGGAGAATAACATGAAGAAAAAAAACACAGAAAAAGACTGGTCCTTTTTTTCATCCTTTGGGAATGTGTTCTCCTTTTTCTTTCTGTTGGGACGTAAATCTAAAAAGACAAAAGTTTTTTATTTACTTAGTTCTATACCGGTTATTATGGCTCTTATAGTCAAGTTCGGGCAGGTCTTTGCTTTCCGGAGTTCTTTAACCGGGATATATATTTTTTCTAATTTTATCATGACCTTTTATCTTCAGTTTATTATATTGATTCTGGCTCTTTTCTTTGGAACCTCTGTGTGTTCTGAAGAGCTGGAAGGCAAGACTCTTCCTTATTTAAGCACAAGGCCTGTTTCAAAAGCTTCGTTCATTCTCGGAAAATTCGCCGCTTACACTCTTCTTATCACAGCCATGACAGTAGTGGGTGTTATTTTGTGTTTTTTCATCCTAAACTTCAATCAACTGGGGGATTTATCTCTGTATAGAATTCTTTTCAGGGATACAGCTGTGCTCGTGCTGGGACTTATTTGTTACACTTCTTTATTCACATTCATAGGTACTTTTATCAAAAGGTCTATCATG